>JAWLHF010000001.1:0-62050 GCA_041690515.1 Clostridiaceae bacterium
GGTGCCAAAGCACATAACAAAAGCTATTGCAGGCTTCTCAACAGAAGCTGTTCTGGGCGCCCTGGGCAACAAGCTGGATCCTCTGGTGGATGTAATTGCCGCTGGAAAAATAAAAGGTGTTGTCGCTCTTGCCAACTGTTCGACATTGAGAAACGGGCCTCAGGACTGGATGACTGTGAATCTTGTGAAGGAGCTTATATACAAAGACATACTGGTTGTATCCGGAGGCTGCGGCAACCATGCACTTGAGGTAGCCGGACTTTGCAATCTGGATGCCATAAACATGGCCGGAGATGGGCTGAAGGAAGTGTGCAGCATGCTCAAGATCCCTCCGGTGTTGAGCTTTGGAACCTGCACCGATACAGGCAGGATATCCATGCTTGTCACGGCACTGGCAGACCATCTGGATGCAGATATACCTCAGCTTCCCATTGCTGTCACCGCACCGGAATGGATGGAGCAGAAAGCAACCATAGACGGTTTCTTTGCCGTAGCATACGGAGCATACACTCATTTGTCTCCCACACCTTTTGTCACAGGAGCACCTGCGCTGGTCAAGCTGCTTACCGAGGATGTGGAAGGACTGACCGGAGGCAAGGTTGCTCTCGGTGATGATCCGGTAAAGGTGGCAAGTGATATTGAGGCACATATTATTTCAAAGAGAAAGGGTCTGGGGTTGAGTTAAAGAAGATAAATAGAAGAATGTGCAACAAACGGACGGCCAATGGCCGCCCCTACAGTATAATAATGGCAATCCGTAGGGACGGCCATTGGCCGTCCGCATCTTGCACATTCTTCAGGGCAGGCATGGAAACCTGCCCCTACGTATTATTCAACCAAATCACTGGTAGGGGACGGTTTCCATAACCTCCCGTTAATGACACATCATGGTTGTGGCTGGAGTAAAAGTCCTGCGAAGCCCTGCATAAACACTCGAAACTCGCAACAGGACCCCTGAGACATGACCCAGTGCCTGCATCTCACAACCGAAAATGCGACTGTGTCGCATTTTCCTACTGTTCTTCAACAGCCTCTTTTTCCTTTTCCTTTCCGAAAAGTTTTTTTCGCAGGTCCGGATTAAAGAAAATAATGAGTAAAGCAGCCCAGAGCCACCAGTTGTTGTTCTCGAAGATATTGCCCACCAGTCCGTTAAGCATACCACCGAGCTGTTCCATTGAGGGGACAGCACCGGGGGGGACAGGCTCTTGCGGTGGTGCTGGAGCCGGAGCAGGGGCGGGTGGCTGCTGCTTTCTTGCATTCTTATAGAATATTCCCGAAAAATCTTCCGGTGGTTTTGCCGACCCTCAGCCGGGATTGGGTACTCCGCTCAAGCCGCGGTTAAAACCTCTCGCCATAATCGCACCTCCTTCTGCAGAAGAGGTTGTTCATCATCCTATTTCCATTGTATGTAATATTGTTCATATGGTTACTGCCTGGGGCATTATGGACAAAACCAAATTGAAACATAAGAGGCAAAATGGTAAGCTATAGGGTAGGAGGCGATATATGTTGAGTAAGAAAGTAAATGTTGCGTTGATTGGCTTCGGAATGTCAGGAAGGGTATTTCACGGCCCCATAATCGACAGCATGCCGGAGTTCAACCTGGCGAAGATATATACCACCAACCCCGAAAGTATAAGATTAATAAGCAGGCTGTACCCCCAAACCTCCATAGTATCAGATGTGGGAGAAATAATGAAGGATGAGAGCATACACCTGGTAATAGTAGCCTCCCCCAACAGCAGCCATTTTGCTACCGCAAAGGAAGCCATAATATCAGAGAAGCATGTTGTGGTAGAAAAGCCTTTTACTGTGACCTCAAAGGAAGCAGATAACCTGATAGCCTTATCAAAAAAGTACGGCAGGCTGCTTTCTGCCTACCACAACAGACGGTGGGACAGTGATTTTAAGACTGTGAAGAAGGTTGTGGAAAGCAAGCTGCTGGGTAATCTCTCTGAGTGTGAGATGCATTTTGACCGCTTCCGGAATTGCGTGAAGAAGAACTCCTGGAGAGAGGAATGTGCCCCCGGATCCGGTATAGTATATGATTTGGGTTCCCATCTGGCGGATCAGGCTATGGTCTTGTTCGGACTTCCCGAGAGCATATATTCCGATATAAGGATACAACGGCCTGAGGGTGAAGCGGATGACAGTTTTGAAATAATATTGGGCTATAAGAATCTGAAGGTGACTTTGAAGGCGGGAATGCTGATAAGGGGAGAGCTGCCAAAGTACATACTCCTTGGTGATAAGGGTTCATACATAAAATACGGTATGGATACACAGGAGGCAGACCTGGCGGCAGGATTGACCCCCAATACCAAGAGATATTGGGGTAAAGAGCCGGAAGACATTTATGGAACAATAAGCACAACAATTAATGACATAAATATAACAGGAAAGGTAGAAAGCGAGTCGGGGGATTACAGGGATTATTACAGAGGCATACTGGATTCCATAAAGACAAAAAAGCCGGCAGAGGTAAGCTCTTTAGAAGCAAGAAATGTAATAAGGCTTTTGGAACTGGCAAGAGAAAGCAGCAAGAACAAATGCACTATTGAGGTCAAATCTCAGGACGGATGTATATTATAAGAATACTGTTAAATAATCATGCTCCTTCCTGGGCAGGCAGCTTGGCAACAAGACTGTCTGCACAGGGAGGAGCAGTTTGTTTATTTTGTATTTATTTTTTATTGACTTTTTATGCTAATAGCAGTAATATTATATTACAACATATGAACATATATTCATATGTTCATATCGAAATATGGAGGTAATTATGACTGCTGAAAAAACAAGAATAGAAAGCTGTAGCTGCTCTTACATTCATGAAGAGGTTGTGATGAAGGTCAGAGAAACCATGCCTCAGGAGGAGACTCTTTATGATCTGGCCGAGTTATTCAAGGTTTTTGGTGATAGTACAAGAATAAAGATATTATGTGCATTGTTTGAATCTGAGATGTGCGTATGTGACATAGCTGCACTGCTGTCAATGAACCAATCTGCCATATCACACCAGCTCAGAGTTCTAAAACAGGCCAGACTGGTGAAATACAGAAAAGAAGGAAAAGTTGTATATTATTCTCTGGATGATGATCATGTTAAGCAGATATTCGACCACGGTCTTGCGCATGTAAACGAGTAATAGTATCAATTGCTGTAATAAATGGGGGTAATATTGTGAGAAAAATTGAATCAGAGAAATTCACTTCAAAAGAAGATGAATATGTGCTAAGCAACTATATGCTGGAAGGTCTTGGGTGAGCCAACTGCGCAGCCAAGATGGAGCTTGGCATAAGATCCCTGGATGGGGTCAGAAATGCTTCGATCGATTTTGTTACAAAGAGATTAAGGCTTGAGACATATAAGAGTGCTGACAGAGAAAGCTTGATGAAAGAAGTGAAAGATGTCATTGAAAGGATAGAATCCCATGTGAGGCTTGAAGCTGCAGCAGCATTGGAGAAGGGTAAAACAGCTTCGGAGGCAGAAAGTGTATTGGATAGCCATAAACATGAGCTGATGAGGATAGCAGCCGGTGTACTGATACTCTTAGTAGCAGTGCTTTTAAAATTCCCTGAGGGTATTGAGTTAGCATTGTACCTGCTCTCATATTTTATTGTCGGCGGAGAAGTGCTTATTAGATCCATAAGGAACATTGCAAAAGGACAGGTTTTTGATGAGAATTTCCTTATGAGTCTGGCTACCGTTGGTGCCTTTGCCATAGGTGAGTATTCAGAAGGTGTAGCTGTTATGCTTTTTTACCAGGTTGGCGAGCTGTTCCAGGATATGGCTGTAAATCGCTCAAGAAGGTCGATAAAAGCATTGCTGGATATACGTCCTGATTATGCGAATCTTTACACTGAGGGCAGGCTGGTGCAGGTATCCCCGGAAGCTGTGCATGTGGGGGCTAAGATAATAGTGAAGCCGGGAGAGAAGATCCCGCTGGATGGCAGAATAATCGACGGAAGGTCAATGGTGGATACATCTGCCCTGACAGGGGAGTCGGTACCTAGAGGTGTAGATATCGAGGATGAGGTATTGGCCGGTTTTATTAACAAGAATGGAATGCTTACTGTGGAAGTGACCAGGGAATACGGGGAGTCCACTGTATCCAAGATACTTGATATGGTGCAGAATGCCAGCAGTAAGAAGTCACCTACGGAAAACTTCATCACGAAGTTTGCCAGGTACTACACACCTGTAGTTGTATTTACAGCCCTAGTCCTTGCAATTATACCGCCGCTGGCGGTACCGGGGGAAGCATTTAATGACTGGATATACAGAGCATTGATCTTTCTGGTGGTTTCGTGTCCCTGTGCTCTTGTAATATCCATACCCTTAGGATTTTTTGGAGGGATCGGCTGCGCTTCAAGGAATGGAATACTGATAAAGGGAAGCAGCTATCTTGAAGCTCTTAATAATATAGATACAGTTGTTTTTGATAAGACAGGAACGCTTACCAAAGGAGTCTTCAAGGTAGCAGAGGTCAAAGCAGTAGGAGGAATAAGCGGAGAAGAACTGCTCAAATACTCGGCATATGCCGAAAGCTGCTCCACTCATCCCATAGCAGTATCAATTATCAGGGAATATGGAAGAGAAATAAAGGCTGAAGAGATTTTGGACTATGAGGAACTGCCGGGTTATGGGGTCAGCGCAACAGCTGAGGGAAGAAAGATAGTTGTCGGCAATGCAAGAATGATGCAGAAAGAAAATATAGGATACAAAGCGGTGGATACTATAGGGACAGCAGTGCATGTGGTCATAGATGGCGAATATGCAGGATATATCACAATTGCTGATGAGATAAAGGATGATGCTGAGACAGCAGTACGGCTCCTGAAGGATACCGGAGTCAGAAGGACTGTCATGCTTACAGGTGATGTAAGGACTGCAGGGGAGAAAGTAGCGGAAAAGCTTGGAATTGATGAGGTTTACTCAGAGCTCTTGCCGGATCAGAAGGTGGAAAGGTTGGAAGCGATAGAAAAGGATAAGAGGTCCGGAGGCAGGATTGCTTTCGCAGGAGACGGGATAAACGATGCTCCTGTCCTGGCAAGAGCTGATATAGGCATAGCAATGGGAGGTCTTGGTTCTGATGCGGCTATTGAAGCTGCTGATATTGTGATTATGACTGATGAACCCTCCAAAATAGCAAGCGCCATAAAGATCGCAAAGAGAACCAGGAGGATAGTATGGCAGAATATACTGCTTGCCATGGGGGTAAAAGGAATTGTGCTGATTTTGGGAGCGGGTGGAATTGCGACTATGTGGGAAGCGGTTTTTGCCGATGTAGGCGTCGCCCTAATAGCTGTACTGAATTCCATAAGGGTATTGAACCAGAAAAATATATAGAATACAAAGATTTCTGCAGGAGTATGTCGGGACGCCCATTGGGCGTCCGTTTTTTTACGTATATACAAAGGAACAGGCATATATGGACAAAAATATAATGATAAAAAGGAGGGATTTGTTATGAATACAGACAGTCAAGCTGCACCTGCACAGCGGGAAAGGGCGGGTACTGCGGAAGCTGACTTAGCCAGCAGGCTTCTTCTTATAAGTTCAATCATAGTCAATGTAGTAGAAGGGGATAACTTTCTGATATTAGCTTCTTTGATAAGCATTACGGCAGGCATCCTTACCATAAAGGCTGCATATCTGGAATCTGCCGAACAGCAAATAGCTCCGGGAGTAACAACTTTTGCAAACGGACTGAAGATAATTGGAAGTAATCTGAGTATTGTAGTGTCCTTATTGCTGTTCTGGGCTTTGATTATTGAAGTAAGGATAAAACAGACAGAACCGGTAGCTGCTGAGCCTTTATTGGCAGGTTCTTTAGGTGCATTTATGGTATAATACTGTAATTAATTACCATTGAATTGGTAATTAAAATTGCTTAAAATATAGACAAGCTGTACTGGTGGCTTAATCCCGAAAGGGAACGGGGGATATTCATGAGGTGAAAGGCGGCACCTGGGGGGACCGCCTGGGGCATACTCTCTGTCCTAACCTGTCAACTAACCTCGTAAGCAAATATAATGTAGAATACAATGCAGATGTGATGTCATTGGGCTTGTGCATTATATGTTGAAAGGAGAGTCAGTATTTGAAGCCAGGAAAAATTCTAGTATTTTTACTTGTTGTGGTGCTCTGCACTTCATCTGTCACCTTTGCCGATGTACTCAAAAACGGCAGCAGGGGTGAAGAGGTGAAGAAGCTCCAGACTGAGTTGAAGAAAAAAGGCTATTTTACAGCTGGAGTAACAGGCTACTTTGGTAGTTTGACGGAAGCAGCGGTGAGAAAGTTCCAAACCAATAGCAAGCTTGCAGTTGACGGAGTGGTTGGAGTAAAAACATCAAAAGCCCTTTTCGGAACATCGGGGACAAGCTCCGGAAAAGTAGAGCTGCTGGATTGGTGGACCGGTGCATCCAAGGTTTTCAAAATAGGAATGACAGCGAAGGTTACCGATGTAAGAACAGGCAAGACCTTCAATATCGTACGTACATATGGCGGCAATCATGCTGATTGTGAGGCCAAAACCACATCGGATTCTAAAAAGATTAAAGAGATCTGGGGCGGCTGGAGTTGGACACGTAGACCGGTGGTTCTGGAGGTCGACGGACGAAAAATTGCGGCATCAATTGCTGCAATGCCTCATGCAGGGGTAGACAGCTCGCCTGCCAACAAAACCATAAGCAGCAGAAGCGGTGGTTATGGCAAAGGTGCAAACCTTGACAAAATAAAGAATAATGGTATGAGCGGAGTAATAGATGTACACTTCCTCAACAGCAGAACCCATGGCACAAACAAAGTTGACAGCAAACATCAGGCTGCAGTAAAAGAAGCAGCTAAAAACGGTAAATAGAAAATTGCAGAAAACCCGGATACATTATTATGCGTATCCGGGTTTTTGTATCAAATAATATCCTTCTTTGTGATATATATCACAGATTTATCCATCAATTGGGTCTAGAATATAATCAGAAAGGCAGATTGTTGAAGCGGAAACAGCTTATGTTTAAACGCATTGAGAATGCTATGAAATTCCCATGAATAAGTCGGGAGGTAAAGTTATGATTGAGAAAAGATATGATTTTACTATCGGTGAAAAAGAGCTTGATGAAAGAATAATTGAGAAAATCGTAGACGATGAAAATGTGACCATAAATCATATGATTCTTCTCAAAAACACAGGGCTGCCTGAGCATTACTCAAATTCAAACGTATACATGATAATCACAGAAGGGCGGATGTCAATCAGGCTTAATGACGGTGAGACAAGGGAGTATCCCAAAGGAACCATACTGAATATTCCCTATAATACCAAGATGAATGTTAAAAACAATTCTGAGGAGTTGTTGGAGTTTTTCGTTGTCAAAGCCCCTAACCCCAAAGACATGGTGAAATAGTGAGTAAGAGGCCTGACCCCTGAGGTCAGGCCTCTTACTGTCTGAAGATGCTTACAGTCCGCCAAAGCCAAAGGTTCTTCCAAAACCGCCAAAGGCGATTATTGCCAGTATTATGATGAAGAAGAAGCTGTTGTCGATACCCCAGGTAGGACCTGCTGCCAGTAGTATGAACAACAGGAGCAGAAGCAGAAAGCCGTTGCCTTCACATCTTCCTCCAAAGGGAGATACTGCTGATCCAGGCAGGCAGCCGGCTGCTGCAACCCCGGGATTGATTCCTCCATAACTATTTGCCATATTAAAACCTCCCTTCTTATTTAGGATTTTAATGGTGGTGTTTTGTAACCCTTCATTGGTGCTGCGGCTTGTATACCCTGAACAATATTTATTGCTATACTAACAGGAAGAACGCTGTCAAAGCTAAAAAGTCTAGGGTGCTTCTATAACGCGGATAACCGTATCCATAGCCATAACGTGGATAACCATATCCATAACCATAACGCGGATAACCATATCCATATCCGTACCTGTATCCATAGCCGTAAGGCATGGTCTCACCTCCTCTCCCGATGATTAAGGGATAACCATTACATGTCCTACTCTATAATATGTTGTCTTTCTATTTTGGTTCCTCATAGAATATGCGCATATGATTTGTAAATAAAAAAAACTGACCGGGAAGGCCAGATTGTTTTTGCAGCAGTGCTTGTCAACGGCTTAGCCCAAAGGCTTTGGATACACCCCCAAGGCCAATGACAGTCATTATAATAATAAAGAAATAGCTGCTGTTTAATCCCATTGCAGGGCTTGCAGCAAGTAAGATAAAAAGAAGCAATAAGATCAGGAACTCATCATTTCTGCAAGCCTTTTGCACTGTAACTTCAGAGGGAACAGTATATCCTGAATTGCAATCAAGACCCCTGCTGAACCTGCGTGCCATATTTTCACCTCCAGTATATTGCATAAGCAGATCTCTTTGGCCGTATATTCTTCTCAATTATATACTATGTACATACTCAGGTTTGGTTACCCCATGGCATGCTAATATTGCTGTAAGGAGGGTGTATATTGGTAAGAGAGAATAATAACAAGCAGCCTCTCAAATTGTTAATTTATGATAAAACTATTGAAATTTCCCAATGGTATGCCTATAATTGTATTTATAAGATAATATTCGCATGAGGGAGTAATTGGCACATGTGTGCGGCAATGTCAACATACTGATGTATGGTCAATAGGTACAAACATCTGGCTTGCCTTAAATAATGAGACTCATGTATAACTTATTCGTTATACATAGTCTCTTTTTTGTTTGCATAACATAAACAGTGTGTGTCAGCAGTACAAAAGCACGAATGGAGGAAAACTATGGATATACTGTCAATTATACTGATAGCTGTTGGCCTTTCTATGGATGCCTTCGCTGTATCGGTGACAAACGGGATTATCATAAGGGATTTGAAGGCAGGACATGTCTTGAAAATCGGGCTTTACTTCGGTGCATTTCAGGCAATTATGCCTCTGATTGGCTGGCTTGCAGGTTTTCAATTCAAGGATTACATAGTGACTATAGATCACTGGATAGCTTTTGGATTGTTGGCGATACTGGGGGTCAAGATGATACACGAAGCTTTTGGTGAAGAAATGGGGGAGGAAGCAGTAAAAGAAGATATGTGTGAAGTAGCTATATCCACCCAGGGTACAGTATGTGAGAGCCCTTTAAGGAAAGGAAGACTGCTGGTACTTGCAGTGGCCACCAGCATTGATGCCCTTGCTGTTGGCATCAGCTTTGCTTTTCTGCAGGTATCAATTGTTCTTTCAGCATTGGTAATAGGATTGATTACCTTTGGGATATGTTGTGCAGGAGTATGCATAGGCAACAGATTTGGAGGCCTGCTGAAAAAGAAAGCGGAGATAGCAGGGGGACTTATATTGATAAGCATTGGACTTAAGATACTTCTGGAGCATACGGGATTTATTTATAAAATTATATCTGTACTATGACATGCCTGCAAATTGCAGGTTTTTTTCTCTTCATAATTTCTTCATAGTATTTCGGTAGAATCAAGGATAATATGGAATACAAACGCATTCCAATATGGATTTCGGATGGAGAATATATCTGGGGGGAAGTGTCGTATGAAAATAGCGAAAATTGTACTGAAGGTTGAAGACATGACCTGTACCGGCTGCGAAGCAAGGATAGAGAATGAGCTGAAAAAGCTGGAGGGTGTGGAGAAGATAAAGGCAGAATACGCAAAAGCAAAGGTAATTGTCACATATAATTCAGATAAGATAAGTGCGAGGGACATCATACAAGGTATTGAAAGAGCGGGATACAAGGGGTATGACCATGAGAAGAAGCCTGCCGGCGGAGTCTTGCAGTCCGGGGAGAACATGAGCCAGCTGTTAGGTATAGGAGTAATAATGGCGGCTCTTTATGTCATTATTAATAATACCATCGGCTTTAACTTCATACCCGAGGTGAATCAGTCCATGGGGTATGGGATACTGTTTGTGGTTGGGCTTCTTACTTCCTTGCACTGTATTGCAATGTGCGGTGGGATAAATCTCTCCCAGTGCATTAATTACAAGCATACTTCAAGCTCAGGTACCGGCAGTATGAAGCCGGGGTTGTTGTACAATACTGGCAGAGTGGTATCTTATACCGTAATCGGAGGCATAGTCGGAGGTATAGGTTCGGTTGTCAGCTTCTCGGGAAGTGCGAAGGGTATCGTAGCAATAATTGCAGGTTTATTTATGATTGTAATGGGAGTAAACATGCTTGGTATTTTTCCATGGCTCAAAAGATTCAATCCCAGAATGCCCAAGATATTTGGTGAAAAAATATATGGAAGCAGAGGGAAAAACGGTCCTTTTTATGTAGGACTTCTGAACGGCCTTATGCCCTGCGGCCCTCTGCAGGCAATGCAGCTATACGCACTTGGTACCGGAAGCGTGATCTCAGGAGCAATGTCTATGTTTTTCTTTAGCCTTGGAACAGTTCCGCTGATGCTTGGCTTTGGAACAGTAATCACAATGTTTGGCAAGAAGCTGAGCGGAAGGCTGATGAAGGTAAGCGCCGTACTGGTGGTGGTGCTCGGAGTCATAATGATGAGCAGGGGTATGATGCTTTCGGGAGTCAATACGACTTTTGCAGATGCGCCTGCCAGCGGGAATATTGCTGTTGTAAGAAATGGTATACAAGAGGTATCCATTGACCTTAAACCCAACAGATATGATCCTGTGGTTGTACAGAAAGGGATTCCTGTAAGATTTATAATTAATGCGGAAGCCGAAAATATAAACGGATGCAATAATGCAATAATAATACCGAAGCATAATATACAAAAAGCTTTGATGCCGGGAGAGAACATCATTGAGTTCATACCTGAGGAAACAGGCACTGTTCCTTATTCATGCTGGATGGGTATGATAGGGAGCAGCATAAAGGTTGTTGAAGATCTGGCTCAAGTCACAGAGAAAGATATTGAAAGTGCAGAGGCAGGTGTGGTTCCCGGAGGCGGAAGCGGAGGCTGCTGTGGATTTTAATGGTTGGGAAGGATTGAACAAATATGTTAAAATCAATTAAGAAAGCGATACACAGATTTATTGAAAAGCTTGCAAAAGAGAGTGAGGAATCCTTTGGCAAGGAGAGGCTTGACTGCTGTAGCTTGGACAGACCAAAGGGCAGTAAGGATAAGTAATCGGGGGCGATAATATTGTATGATGGCAATATCAAGATTATGATTGTTGAGGATGAAGAAAAGATAGCCGAGGTCATCAGATCGTATCTGGAGAAGGAGGGGTTTGAGGTGTTTTGTGCATACAACGGCAGTGAAGCATTGGAGCTATTCGGCCGCATAAACCCCGGCCTCATTGTGCTGGATCTGATGCTGCCTGACATGTCAGGAGAGGATATATGCAGAAGCATAAGGAAAAAGTCGAGGGTGCCTATAATCATGCTTACAGCGAAGGTGGAAGAAGAGAGCATACTCAATGGCCTTGGCATCGGTGCAGATGATTATGTAACAAAGCCTTTCAGCCCCAGGCAGCTGGTCGCAAGGGTAATAGCCCTCTTGAGACGTTCCGGCGATGAAATGCTGCCCCTGTCCAATATCATGTCCTTTAACGGCGGGGAGCTTTATATAGACAGTATAAGGCACGAGGTCAAAAGAGACGGACAGCCGGTGAATCTGACACCCAACGAATTCAAGATACTGATGGCTCTTGTAAAGTATCCTCAGAAAGCCTTTACCCGTGATGAGCTTGTTTTCCTGGTATTGGGAGAGGATTATGAAGGTTATGACAGAACCATAGACACTCATGTGAAGAATCTCCGGCAGAAGATAGAACCGGATGTGAAGGCTCCCAGGTATATTCTTACTGTCTATGGTGTAGGTTACAAGTTTGGTGGTGAATAGAAAATGAAGCTCAGTTTGAGGAACAAGCTTTCCCTGTCTTATATTACCATAGCTATGATATGCGTTCTGCTTATAAGTATAATTGCCAACCTGTCACTGGAAAGCCAATTTAGAAAATATGTTCAGAAAAACCAGGAAACAAGGAATGAAAATATAATCAGGCTTGTAAGCCAGCAATACCATGGAGGGGAAGGCTGGAACAGGGATGTCATACAGGATATAGGGATACATGCTTTGGAAAATGGGATGATTATAAGTGTTTCGGACAGCGATGATGAAATAGTATGGGATGCGACGCTGTATAACAATGGGATGTGCCAGCAGATGATCAAGCATATGACCCTTAACATGTCCAGCAGATATCCCAATTGGAAAGGAGAATTCACAACCTCCACCTACCCGGTGATGAGCGGTGATGAGGAAGTCGGAAGTGTGGTTATTGGGTACTACGGGCCTTTCTACTTCAATGAGGCTGACCTGACATTTATAAATACATTGAATATGGTGTTTGTAGGAGTGGGGGTATTATCCCTCATACTATCCCTTGTTTTTGGGTATATGACATCAAAGAGCATAAGCACGCCGATTTCAAGAGTGATAGATACGGCTGAGATGATATCAAAAGGCCGGTATGACGACAGAAGCAATGAGACATCTGACATAAAAGAAATCGAACAACTGACAGTAAGTGTGAACAACCTTGCTTTGACTCTCGGTAAGCAGGAAAAACTGAGAAAAAGGCTTACTGAAGATGTAGCTCATGAATTGAGGACTCCTTTGGCTACTCTGCAAAGCCATGTTGAAGCAATGATAGACGGAATCTGGGAAGCTGACGCCAAAAGGCTGGGGAGCATCCATGAGGAAATAACGCGACTGAGCAGGATGGTAGGAGATTTGGAGAAGTTGACAAGATTTGAGAGGGACAATATGAACCTGGTCAAGTCTGAATTTGATATCAGCCAGCTAATAGGCAGCATATTGATCAATTTTGAAAAGGAGTACACAAGTAAGGGTATTTCTGTATCCCTTGACAGCAAGAAAGTCGATATCTTTGCCGATAGGGATAAAATAAGCCAGGTGCTTATAAACCTTATATCCAATGCAGTGAAATTCACCGGTGAAGGCGGGAAGATAAGTATTTCCACTGAGAATAACGGGGATAGTGCAGTAATATCAATAAGTGACAATGGAATAGGAATATCAGAAGAAGACCGGCAGCATATATTCGAAAGGTTTTACAGGGTTGATAAGTCCAGAAGCAGGCTCACAGGAGGAGCCGGCATAGGGCTGACCATTGCAAAGGCAATAATTGAAGCTCATGGGGGTAATATAAATGTTGAAAGTGAAATTGGAAAAGGTACAAGCTTTATAATAATACTCCCCAAGAGATGATATAATTGAAAACTCTATGGATAAAACTGCAGGGCTGAAGATATACAACAGTCCTGCAGTTTTTGACCTATGGAATAATATATATGCGGAAAATCGCTAAAACTACATAAAGGGGAAATCAGTATTCACTTTATAATAATACGAGGAGAATGGAAATGGAATTAGTATATTTTGATAACAGCGCCACGACAAAACCTCATAAACAGGTAATTGAGGAAGTGGCTCTCTGCATGGAACAATACTTTGCCAATCCTTCTTCCGCGCACAGACTGGGAGTTGAGGCGGAAAAAAAAGCTAAGGCGGCAAGAACCAAAGTAGCTGCACTTATTGGAGCCGTCCCCCAGGATATAGTATTTACCTCGGGAGGCAGTGAGGCAAATAATACCGCAATCCTCAGCATGATGGCAAAAGGCGGGCACATCATCTCTTCAGGGATCGAGCACCCAAGTGTTATCAGGCTTTTGGAGAGTATGGAGGCATCAGGAGTGGAGGTCACCTATCTGGAGGTTGACGGTAACGGCTTGGTAAAGCTGGACCAGCTGGAGGCTGCTGTCAAGGATAATACAAGATTGGTAACCATAATGCATGTTAATAATGAGGTAGGCTCCATACAGCCTATTGAAGATATTGTCAGAATCGTCAGGGAAAAGAGCAGAAGGGCGCGTATCCATGTGGATGCGGTGCAGTCTGCGGGAAAGCTGGAGCTGGATGTCAAGAAACTTGATATTGATATGCTTTCTCTAAGTGCTCATAAGATCCACGGACCTAAAGGTATAGGGGCGCTGTATATAAGAAGCGGACTGGATCTCAAACCACTTATCCATGGTGGAGGACAGGAGCGGGGAATGAGGTCGGGTACAGAGAATCTTCCGGGGATATCAGGCTTTGGAACAGCAGCTTCCGCCGCTTTGGAGAACAGACAGGAGAAAGCGGGCCGGGTACATATGGTCAAGAAGTATTTTATTGAAAGATTGTCAGAGATCAGTGATATATCAATAAACAGTCCAATTGATGACCGTCATATTGACAACATATTAAATGTTTCCTTCAGGGGAGTGAGAGGTGAAGTACTACTCCATGCCCTTGAGGATTACAGGATATATGTTTCAACAGGCTCTGCCTGTTCTGCAAAGCAGTCTGAACACCGAAGCCATGTGCTTCCTGCATTGGGCCTTAGAGAATGTGATGTGGAAGGCGCCATAAGGTTCAGCTTTTCTTATGAGAATACTCTTGCAGAGGTCGACTATACCATGGAAGCACTGAAAAAGATACTGCCCTTTTTAAGGAGGTTGAGAGGATGAAATGCCTGTTGGTCAAGTACTCAAGTGAGATCACCCTCAAAGGTCTCAACAGGAGACAGTTTGAGGATGGTCTGCTTAAGGAAGTGAGAAGGAGAATCGGAGGAGAGCATAAGATACATAAAGAGTCGGGACGGTTTTTCGTATACTCATATTCAGATGAGATAATAAAAGAGCTGCAGAAGGTTTTCGGAATACTTAGGGTTGCTGTGGCTGATATTGTAGAAAAGGATATTGAAGACATAGGCAGGGCTGCAGTTGAACAAATAAGAGGTATGAAGAATGTAAAGACCTTTAAGGTGGAGAGTAAGAGAGGAGACAAGAGTTTTCCCTTAAATTCCATGGAGCTGTCAAGGGAGATCGGGGGATTTGTACTCAAATCAATAGAAGGCATCAGGGTGGATGTCCACAATCCTGAAGTTATAGTAAGTGTAGAGGTAAGAGATAAAGCATATGTATATGCCAAAGAATATGAGGGAGTCGGGGGCATGCCGTACAAGAGTGCCGGAAAAGGAATGCTTCTGCTTTCCGGAGGCATCGACAGTCCTGTGGCAGGCTTCATGATGGCTAAGAGAGGCCTGGAGCTGTCCTGTGTGTATTATCACAGCCATCCCTACACCAGCGAAAGAGCAAAAGAAAAGGTAGTGGACCTGGCCAGAAAACTATCGGAATATACAGGTCCCATAAAGCTCTATGTTATCCCTTTCACCCGAATACAGATGGAGATTATAGAAAAGTGCAGGGAAGATGAACTTACAATAATCATGAGAAGATTTATGATGAAGCTGGCAGAGCTGGCAGCGGCTAAAGAGAGAGCAAAAGCCCTGGTCACCGGGGAAAGCCTGGGACAGGTGGCAAGTCAGACTTTGGACAGTATATTTGTGACAAACAGTGAGCTTGAGCTTCCGGTATTCAGACCGCTGATAGGAATGGATAAGATAGACATAATGGATATTTCCAGAAAAATCGGTACATATGAGATATCGATACTTCCTTATGAGGATTGCTGTACCATATTTGTTCCCAAACATCCCAAAACCCGGCCGAGGCTCGTCGAAATAAGAGCTTCAGAGGAAAAACTGGATGCAGCGGGACTTATGATGGAAGCGATGGAAAATGCAGAAATAATTGTTGTAGAATAAAATGTTTTTCAAGACTAATAATAAAACTGAATAAATCATAAGGAGGCTTATATATGCAAGGCAGAGTTGAAAGGAAAAATGACCATTTGCCCGGGGTTAAATGTGTAGTAAACACATGCCACTATTATTCCCAGGGTGATTACTGCAATGCTGCGAAAATAGAAATACAGCCAAATAATGCAGCCAATACCCAGGAGACAGACTGTGCTACTTTTGCACCAAAACATTAAAAAACATAGTTTGATACCCCTGCTGCCCTTTATAGCGTTGTCTATAAAGGGCAGCGGGTTTGTTGTGTAGGGGCGCGCATTGCGCGTCCGTTTTCGGGGTATTAACAAAGGAGAAAATCTGATATATTGATATAATATACAAGTTGAAAAGAAGGATGGTAGTTGATATGGGCGGTAGGATAGTTGTAGCTGATGATGCGGCATTCATGAGAATGATGCTAAGAAACATATTGGTGCAGGGAGGATATGAAGTCGTAGGTGAAGCTGAAAATGGAGAAAATGCAGTATCCAAGTATTTTGAGCTTAAACCGGATCTCATAACCCTGGACATAACAATGCCGGAGAAGGATGGCGTAACTGCAGCTAAGGAAATACTGAGCAGAGACAAGAAAGCAAATGTAGTCATGTGCTCTGCCATGGGACAGCAGGGTATAGTAGTGGAAGCAATAATGTCAGGAGCAAAGGACTTCATAGTTAAGCCTTTTCAATCAGAAAGAGTAATTGAAGCGGTGAAAAAAATCATCGGATAGGGTTATAGGATAAAGGAGGAATTTATCTAATAATGTAGAAATTTATATAGTAATAAAATTCAGTATATTCAAAAATTTGCATGCTACTGGAGGGCTTGGACAAGCCTGATAAGGCTTATGATAAAATTGAAAAGGGGGCAGAACAATGAAAAGCTTGAAAGTAAAGCTGCTGATTCCCATTCTATTAGTGTCTTTCACAGCATTCATACTTACTTCTTTTAGTTTTTACATGACAAGCAAAGCAAGCCTGGAAAAGAGGATAGAATCCGAAAGCGGCATGATCGCTCAGGAGAAAGCTGAGGAGATCAACAGCTGGTTGTCCGGCTTCGCAAGGATACTTGAGACTCTCAGTGAAGCCAATCTTGTTTCAGGAATCGATGAGGTAAAGGAACAGGAAGTTCTTGCGGCATTGATAGCAAAAAACAGCCAGATTCAGGACATCTATGTAGGGGTTGAAGCTACCGGAGGCTTTATTGACGGTACCGGATGGATACCTGATGCCGGATGGGATCCCAGAACGAGAGGCTGGTATACGCAGGCTATGGCATCAAACTCAGTAATATTCACTGATCCCTATGTGGATGTCATAACGGGCAATCTTGTAGTATCCCCGGCAAAAACAGTATACTCGGCTGATGGCTCCAAAAGAGGAGTAATGGGTTCGGACATATCACTGGTAGAGGTAAGCAAGCTGGTAAATGAAATTAAAGTAGGCGAGAATGGTAACGCTCTGCTCATCGATGCCACAGGTATGGTAATGGCCCATCACAATAGAGAGCTGGTAGGTACAAAGCTCAATGAAAGCTCTGACCTGGGACTGGTGCAGCTGGCAGAAGAACTGCTGAAAAGTGAAACAGGCTTCACAAAATTCCAGGAGGAAGGTGTGAGCAAGGTCGTTTCCTTTGTTACAGTGCCCCTGACAGGATGGAAGCTGGCAATAGCACTACCCGAGGCGGAAGTATATGCGGAAGTGACTGATACAGCTAATAAGCTTGCTATGACAGTTGTTGCAGTCTTGTTGATAATGTCTATTGTGGTATTTCTAATATCCTCTTCGATAACAAACCCTGTTATAAAGCTGAACAAGGCGGCAGCTCAAGTGGCAGCCGGAGACCTTACCTCCAGGGTAGATATAAGGACAAAGGACGAGATAGGGCAGCTGGCAAAGAGCTTTAATACAATGACGGATAATATAAAACAACTGGTGCAGGAGATAAATTCACTATCAAATTCGGTCTCTTCATATACAGGTCAGATGACCTCTTCCTCACATCAGGCTGTGACAATATCGGAGCAGATGGCTGAGGCAGTGGCAGACTTGGCAAAGGGAGCTGATACACAGGCTAACAGCGTACAGGAAGGTTTGAACAAGGTAATGCAGTTAAGCGAGGATCTGAGGGTGATAGTGGATAATACCAATACTGCATCGGAATCCTCCAACCAGGTCCACGAGCTTATTGATGAAGGCATGAAGGTGGTCAACACCCAGAACATAAAGGTGATGGAGAACACAAAAGCAGGTCAGAACGTGGCTGTAGCGATAAAATCACTGGATGAAAAGTCAAAGCAGATAGGCGAGATTATTGAGGTAATTGACAGTATTTCAAGTCAGACAAATCTCCTTGCACTAAATGCAGCTATAGAGGCAGCCAGGGCAGGAGAACAGGGGAGAGGCTTTGCAGTTGTTGCTGATGAGGTCCGTAAGCTTGCAGAGCAGTCTTCGGCGGCTACAGGCAAGATAAGCAATCTTATCGAAGAGATCAAGCAGGGTACTGAGAATGCTGTCAAAGAGGTGGAGATATCGGAGCACATCATTAAGGAACAGGAGAACTCTGTAAGCGATGTGAAGAGGATATTTGAGGTCATAGCCTCCTCCGTTGAACAGATGAGAACAAAATTCGCAGAAGTCACAACAGGTACAAAGAACATAGACCAGGAAACCACGGAAATAAACGAAGTGATAGGCAAACTGGCAAGCATAGCAGAAGGCTATGCTGCAAGCTCGGAGGAGGTTGCTGCATCGACAGAGGAGCAGGTAGCCACACTCCAGGAGATCTCAGCCAATATTAACAACCTGGCAGAGATGACAGCGCAGCTTGAAAGCTCTCTTAACAAGTTCAGGCTATAGCAATATATAATTTATGAATGAGGGGGACTGTTATGAGTACAATACAATTGGTTATCTTCGGACTGAATGATCAGGAATACGGAATCGACATATTCAAAGTAAATGAGATTGTCCCTTATGCAAAGCCTATTAAGATACCTAATTCTCCGGTATATCTGGAAGGAGTTCTGAATCTTAGAGGACATGTTATTCCGGTGGTAAACCTGAAGAAAAAGTTCAATTTGGAAGACTCCGGCAATGACGACAGGACAAGGATAATAGTGACAAATACCGGAGGCAGCGTTGTCGGGTATGTTGTTGATGAGGCATCGGAGGTCCTTACTGTTGAGCAGGATAGTATAGAACCGGTCTCAGAGGTTGTTTCCAAAATCAACAGGAAGTATATAAGCGGTGTAGGTAAGCTGGACAATGGGAGAATGTACATACTGCTCAATTTTAATGAGCTGTATAATGAGGAGCTGTAAACAGATACATCCAATATATGAGCAGAAGGCAGCAGGGCAAGCCCTGACTGCCTTCTGCTCATTTGGGAGGCTTTGGAATCAAGGAGAATGTTTCTCGGTATTTGAATTCATTCTAAAAGGTTTAGTGCGAAACATATAGAATAATAATATAACAAATATTTCTTGCAGCAGATAAGTATATTTGCTGTGAAAGGTGGATTTTTTATGGGGAAATACATCATAAAGGCTTTGGTATTTTTGGTGTTGTTTATTTCTGTCTATGGGATAATAGGTCTGCAGGATGGCGAACTGAGCATTCCCAAGGTTGAAGAGGTTGAAATTGCAGAGCTTCCTCCAGAACCTGAACCGGAGCCTACGCCGGAAATAATGTTCTCAAATATGGAAGTGCAGCCTGGAGGTTGCTTTGGTATATATATAACAGGTATGACCGATAGGGATCAAATACTTGTTTCCACAGAACTGGTGCAGGATGAAACCAGTTTCTTCAACCAGCCGGAAGGCAAGCTGGCGTTTGTGGGCATAAGCTGCAGGACCAAGGAAGGAGAGTACAAATACAGCGTGAAGGTGCAGCGGGACGGTGAGACTGTTGCATCAGGAGAAGAGACCGTCAAAATACTGCCCAAGGATTTTGAGAAGCAGTACCTTGAGGTTACTGTGTCACAGAAAGAGCAGCGAAGTGATGATAACTTTGACGAGGATAAGGTGCACACAGACAGGGCAAAGTCGCTTACCATGGAAAGGCCACTGTGGGAAGGAACGTTTCTAAGACCGGTGGAAGGCAGAATCTCCACGGGATTTGGAATGATAAGATATGTCAACAAAGAGGAGTCGGGAAGGCACTCAGGCCTTGACATAGCAGCAGCAAGAGGCACGCCTGTAAAAGCATCAAATGATGGAGTAGTCAGGCTTTCAATGATGCTTAAGGTTACAGGCAATACAATAATTATTGACCATGGCTGTAATATCTACACGTCCTATGCCCACCTCGACAAGCTCATGGTCGAAGAGGGAGACGTAGTAAAAAAGGGAGATATTATAGGAGAGGTAGGGTCAACCGGTTTTTCTACAGGACCTCACCTGCACTGGACTACAACAATAGGCAAATTATACATAAACCCTGAGGTGCTTATGGAAACTGACCCAACAGGCTTCATAGACACTAAAGAATAACCGTTTTAATAAATATTGAGCTCTATATTCCTATGAAGCAGATTGTCTGCAAGAATGCAAAGCTTCAGATATAAGAGGCAGTACAGACAAAGGGGCGGGAAAAGCACAACTGCCCATTCTATATAGCTCTCAGGTGCTGGATCGTGAAAAAGGCTGACTCCAAGAAGGCATTCAACTCCTGACAGCATTAAAATGACGAATAGGGCGGAAGAAGCGGATATGACAATTGGATTGTAAAAGAATTTCTTCATTGTGCCTGAAAAAAGTCCAATAATTCCGCTGGTGCAGAGGAAAAAGAGAGCTTCAGCCATGTTGCCGGAGGAGGATAAAAATGCAGCTGTCAGATATACAACCACACCCAGGAAGAAGCTGATGCGCACTGCCATATATACCGGGATACCACCCAGCAGAACAGCAAATGCAAAGGCATTTCCCAATACTTTGGGTGCTGCCTGTGATGCCGCGGCCAGAGTGACAAGAACAGAGCACAAAATAACAATTCTTTTATTGAACATTTAACATACCCCCTCAGAGCATCAATCAACGGACAAGGAGCGGCTATTTAATTGATATGACGGGTATGTGAAAAATAAAACCCGGAGATGATAAAATATCTCCGGGTTGCTTAGTTCATATATTGATTATCTTCTTTTCATAATTGCCATTACTACAGGAACAGTGATGATGACTGCAACCACAGCTTCAGGCAGACCATTTGTAAGTGCAATACTGAAAATGACCTTTGCTGCAGTATTAGCGGCAATTCCGGTAGCTTCTGCATATCTGGCTGCATACAACAGGTATATCATACCGAGAACTCCAAAGGTGTTAGTAAGTGATCCGACAGCTGCCCCGATACCTATTCCCAGTGGTTTGAATTTTGCAGAAACGAGCCTGTAGCAATAATAGGATGTTATTGCTATAAGCACTCTCGGCAGTACGGATACCAACGGGTTCATAAAAGCAAAGGAAAGAAGGCTTGGATTGGATATGTTCTGGAATATGCTGAACAATCCAAATATGAGGCCTACCATTGCTCCAACTACAGGACCCTCCAAAATTGCCCCAATAATAACAGGCAAGTGCATTATCGTGGCTTTGGCGATGGGCAGCGGTATGAAACCGTAGCCTGTAAGGCCGAGCAGGATCGAGACGCCGGACAGCATTCCTATGACGGCTATCTGTCTTGTGTTAAGGTGATAAGAGTACGTGGGTTTTTTACCCAATTCCATAAAAATTACCTCCGTTCTTATTCCATAAGGATATAAGTCGAAAATCCTTATAAGAAAGACTAAAGTTCGGTTTCTTTCGAATACCGACTACGTAAATCATAACGGAATGAAATTGATTTTCCGTGATTTACACACAAATTATATCACAGCATTATTCAATTTTCCATAGGCGGATTTGCTGCAAAAATAAAAATATATTTGTTGATTAATTATATGAAGCTTTTAACAAAAGTGTAAGCAAGCCTGAGTCCATAATAAACAATCACACTGCCGCAAATAACATTTATTGTTCTCAGCACCTTGGGACCTATCATGTTTTTGAAGGTTGAAAAAATTGCTGCAAGGCCGGTGAACCAACTGAAGGATGCAGCTGCAACACCCAAAATGAAAAGATTGGAGTATGCAGCCGGCAGTGAAGCCTTGAAGCTGCCGAGAAGCAATGTACCGTCAATTATTGCCTGGGGATTGAGCCAGGTAACTGAAAAGCATATTGCTGCTACCTTCAGAAGCGGCTCCCCTGTCTTTACATCTTTGACCGCATCCGGTGCTGAGCGTATCAGACCTATTCCTATATAGATGACCATGGCACTTCCAACTAACATCACAGCATTTCTTAAGACCGGAATGTTCTCCATTATAATACCGATACCGAAGAAGCACGCCAAAGCAAGAGAAATGTCGAAAAATATAGTTATCAGTGCGACTTGTAAAGCTCTTAACCTATTTGACTTTATTGCTGTGTTTATGACATAGAGATTCTGCATACCGATAGGTGCTACATAAGCGAAGCCCAGCAGCAAACCTTCGATGAAATACTTGTACATTGTTTTTATATCCTTTCTTGTAAAACAATAATAGAAATTAATACATTGATGATTGAGCACAAATAATATAATATACGAGGAATTAGGAAAAGTCAAAGTAAAGCCTTTCACCGTATAATGCGGTGAAAGGCTTTGAATTTTTTATTATATTTATATAAAGTTTCAATTTACTCTGTATAACCATTGGATGTGTCAATGCCTATCATATTGAGAGTGCCATTCCAAGTAACAGCAAAATCAATAATCTTACCGATGTCTCTCAGTTTGAAATAGTTGTTGCCTCCGATGCTGTAGGCAGTTAACTGAACCTCTTCTCCGTTAAGGAGAATTTTTGATTGAGTAAGTGCTGCTTCTTTGGCTGTCGGTGTTTCTGATACAACCAGCTCATTTCCGACAGAGGTATAGGGTGTGTTTGTTATTAGATTGATTGCGTTATTCGCACCATCCCAAGTTACCTGAAACTGTTTGTTTGAACCATTTACAGCCATTGCAAGATCTCTAAGCTTGAAATAGTTATTTCCACCTATTTCGTAGGCTTCAAAATTCATATTGCTTCCATCTACCATAACGGTTGAACCGGTCGGGTTTGCTGTAACAATATCTGCTTTAACAGGGTCAGCTGCTATTTCCGTTTCTGCATCATCAACAAACATAAAATTAATATTTGTTACATAGAATACAGGCGCTTCACCTTCACCATAAAAGTAAAGGTCAAAACTATAAACAAGTTCTTCACTTAGTTCGCTAAGGTTTTCATTATAAGATTGCTCAGGCTTGAATATCACACTGCCATCCTTAAAATCTCCCCAGAACCAGCCGGATTCACCATCAGGAAGTACTTTTGGAAAAGATTCTACGCTTAAGATACCCTCATTAGTAGTAACAATTTCAAATATCGAGTAATCACCATTTTCATCTTTTTTTGGTGTTTTCATAACCAGGACAACAACTTCGGATTCTCCTACTTGTACAGTCTTTTGCTCAATGAAGTCCGGAACAATAAGCGTATAACCGGAGTCTTCACTAACCAAATTTACTGATTGTCCTTCCATTTCTGAAGCAAATACGGAACCCATTGAAAGATTTAATACAAGTATTGCCAATAAAATAACTCTGAGAATTGCAGCAGCTTTTTTCATGGATATACCTCCAAATATTATATAAATTAGTTATACTTAGCATTCTATCATGAGCAGTCAGAGCATACAACAAAAATCGACAAAATATATAGTCTTCATTATTGATGTGAAATTTTGTCCGATTGTTTTGCTTGAAATGTCTTGTATATTTTCTTAGCTCATTTTCTTATGCCACTAAAATATAAATACTTATGAGCTATAGAATTAGGGTTATGATATTGAATATGACAGAATAACGCAAATCTGCATACTATATATTAATTCAATTTTAATGACGGAGGTAAAAGTATGGCTCAAAAAGGCAACATTAAAAAGGTTTTTCCGGGCGGCAACACAAGCAGAGGCTTTCACTCCTTCTATGACCAGATCATACCAGAGGATGCAGAGAGGATTTTCGTAATCAAAGGAGGTCCCGGGGTAGGAAAGTCCAGTTTTATGAGGACTATAGGAGAGGAGTTTGTAAAACAGGGGTATGATGTGGAACTACACTATTGCTCCTCAGACAATAGATCACTGGATGGATTGGTGATAAAAAAGGCAAACGTGGCGCTTCTGGATGGAACCGCACCTCATGTAGTGGACCCCAAAAATCCCGGAGCAGTGGATGAGATACTGAACCTTGGGGAGTACTGGAATGAATCAGGGCTAGTGAAGGATAAGTATGAGATCATAAATCTTAACAGGCAGGTAAGTATGAGATTCCACAGTGCTTACAGATACCTGAGGGCAGCAAAGGAAATGCAGGATGATATGGAAGTGATCATTGGTCAGGGTGTGGACAGGGAAAAGCTGAATAAGCTTAAGACAGCACTCAGGAGTGAGCTGGTGGAAGGGATTGAGAATCTCAACAAGAATACAAATATTCGCAACCTTTTTGACAGTGCAATAACTCCTGAAGGTCTGGTGGACTATATTGACACAATAATACAGAGCGATTACAAATGTTATTACCTGAAAGCCGGGGTAGGCACTGTTTCAACTGAAATACTATCTTACCTTGCAGGGGAGTATAATATGAAAGGCTATAGTGTTGAACTGTATCATCAGCCTTTGAATCCTGACAGACTGCAGACCTTAGTGGTGGAAGATCTTAAGATAGCATTGACAACAAATTCAAAAATGGAAACCGTAGCATATAAGGTGTTTGACCTGGACGAAGTTATTGACGAAAGTAAATATGGTGACAAAGCAGACCTTCTGGCAAAGGATGGAGAAGTATATCTGGAGATGCTGGAGGAAGGGGTCAGAAGGATAAAGCTGGCAAAGCTGCTCCATGACGATGTGGAGAAAACTTATGTAGGCAATATGGATTTTGGGGCAGTGACTGAGCTGAGGAATAAGGTCATCGGCAGGATAAAGGACATATTGAAGGATAAGTAGGTAAAGTTAAAAAACCTCCGGAGGGATTGTCTCCGGAGGTTCAGTATTTTTATTCGGTATAACCCTATGATGCATCAACACCTATCATATTGACCTCTCCATCCCAGGTAACAGCAAAATCAATTATTCTGCCGATATCCCTCAACTTGAAGTAGTTGTTGCCTCCGATGCTGTATGCTGTCAATTGAACTTCTTCACTGTTGAGATAAATCTTGGATTGGGTAAGGGTTGCTTTTAACAATATTATGACTATATCAAAATGTTGGAGTAAAGGGTGGGAGGTGTATTAGTTATTCCAAAGCTCCGGCAAGGGGCTTAAAGCTGAAATAATTGGAATATGTCAGGATAATGCATATAATTTTGAAGCCACATGGAGTGGAGTAAGAGAGATGTATTGTATGGCATGCGAAGCAGTTGAAAAGAAGAGAAGTTAGGAAAAATGACTTTGAGTTCGGGGTAAATGGTATGATTGGGAAAATTGATGAAATATGACAAATGCCATATAATATTACTATATCAAATATTGAAGTTAGTTTTGATTTTTACTATAGGGATGGTGAATTAAAATAATAACAGTAAGGGATTCAATATATTCAATGATTTCTGCAAAGTATGAAAGGGAGATGGTTTATGGGCTGCTGTAGTACAAATAAGGGCTGCTGCATGGGAGAATGTGCGGGCAGATGTGACAGGGATACAATTATAGATGAGTTAAGCTTGAATACAATCGTTGAGTTGGAAGTACATTATACAGAATCAGAAGAGAATGGAAAAGTGATATATGTACTTGAGAATCTGTATTGTCTGACGAATATCCAGGCAAGAGAACTTTTACTGACCGGGCTGGAGGGCAGCAAATATGATGACATGGAAAAAATGCGGCAACATATTTTAGATGTCCTGGAGCAAAAGGGCGCTCATGCTTCAGGGGCATTAAAGGCCGCTGATATTGTATATATCAGGGAGGATGTATAACGACAAAAGCTCATTCCCAGCCTTTTACATTAGCAGATATAGTAAAAGGCAGCCCTTTCTTTACAATCCTTGACAAAAATGATAAAGGGTATTACAGTTGAATTAATATAATAATAAGCGGGTGTTTATTTATGCAGGTATTGAAGGAAGAGATGCGGCAGCGCATATATGAAGCGGCTATTAATGAATTTTCGTCTAATGGATTTGCTAAGGCATCCATGAGGGAGATAGCAAGGAATGCTGGAATGACGGTAGGGAACCTATATAGATACTTTAAGGACAAGGAGGCGTTGTTCTACAGCGTCATAGGTCCAGCGTACGAAAGCCTTATGGAGCTGACGGACAAGAGTGTGGAACTGGTGAAATACAGATTTGACAACAGTTTTTTCGAATTTCTTTCAGAGCAGATTCTAAATATCTGCCGGGTGCATAAAATTGAACTGTTAATACTGTTTGAGGGAAGTGAAGGAACCAGGTACGAGAAGGCTAAGGAGGAGATGATCCTTGTGATTGAAGACTTTCTGAAAGGGAGTTTCCGAAAAAGGCTGAAGGACCTGGATGTGGAAATAGAAGATGAATACCTTTTAAGAGTGATAGCAGTGGGCTTTGTAGAAGGGATGACAATGATAGCAAAGAGGTATGACAGTAACGAGCAGCTTAAAAGGGTATCAGCTCAGTTTATATCCTTCTACTTCAGTGATGTATTCAGACGTTTCCAATAATTTTTTTAGTCTTAAAATGAACATGAGTTTACTAATGGTCAATGTACAAGGGGGGCAGGGAATGAAAAGGTTTGTGTTGATGGTGCTGGTGGTTGTGATTATGGCTGCCGCCATAGCTTGCACTGATGGATAAAAGGCTATACAACAGCTGGAAAAGCCGGTTAAGATCATGAAGGTCGCGGAGCAGGAGAGTCCGGTTATTTTGAACTACACAGGCGTTGTAGGTTCAAGTGAGCTTAAGCATCTGGCGTTCAAGAGTACGGGGAAGATAGCAGATATTAACATTCAAAAGGGACAGTTGGTTAGAAAAGGTGAAGTGCTGGTAAAACTTGAGGATCAGGATCTTCAATATGCGCTGGCAGCAGCTAAAGCCCAAATGGGTGCAGCACAATCAGCCTATGAAAAGGCAGTGAACGGAGCTTTGCCGGAAGAGCTAAGAATCGCAGAACTTGATGTAAAAAAGGCTCAGGATGCATATGAGTATATAATGGAAAATTATAAACGGGCGGAAGCTCTATATAAAAGTGGGGCTGTATCTGTGAATGGATTGGAGCAGGGAGATCCGGTAGGCTCACCGGTGACGGTCAGGATAACAGGTATGGACATTGAAAGGCTTGGAGAGACTGCCGAGCAGATAAGGAAGCGGCTTTCTGACATTGCAGGGACAATGAATATAGATGATGATTATTCAGACAGGGTATATAGATTCAATGTTGATATGGACAGTGACAAGGCAAGTATGTATGGAATCACAAGCTATGATGTTCAGAATGAGATGAACATCCTGCTTCAGGGCAGGACTGTATCGGTATTCCGGAGGGACGGAAAAGAGTACGGTATTTTGTTGAAAAGCAGCATAAAGAGTAAGGAGGAATTGGAGAATTTCATGATAAGCTCCACAGCAGCCTCAAGGAAGGTGCTGTTGAAGGATATTGCCGATATTGGCCTTGCCAGTGAGCTTCCAAGTATAAGAAAGCATGACGGTGAGTTGTGTGTCACGGTATACAGTGATGTACAGTCGGGTTATAGCGCTGTTAAGATTGAAGAAGAGCTGAAAAAGAGAGTAAAGGATATGCAGCTGGATGATTTCAGGATAGTTTACAGCGGTGAAAAAAGCAAAATAGATCAATATTTTGGTGAGCTTGGCAGTTCATCGGTTTTTGCAGTATTGGTCATATTTGCGATTCTAATGGTACAGTTCAATTCCTTCATTCAGCCGTTGATAATCATGCTGACCATACCTCTTTCGGCAATAGGATCTGTATTGGGACTCTTTATCTTCAGACAACCTCTGTCCTTCACAGCTTTACTTGGAATAGTCAGTCTGTTGGGCATTGTTGTCAATAATGCAATAATCCTGGTGGATTACATCAATGATGAAAGAAAACAAGGGAAATCTCTTGATGCTGCATGTAAGGATGCTGTTAACATGCGTTTCAGGCCTATAATGCTGACTACTACTACCACTGTCATAGGGCTGGTACCGCTTGTTATGTCAGGAAGTCAGCTTTTTGCCCCGATGGCGATAGCTCTAATGTTCGGGTTGCTTCTTTCCACCCTGCTGACTCTGGTGATAATACCGGTAGTTTACAACCTGGTTGAAATGAAGATAAAGAAGTAACATGACAATTCAGTATTATACTGATAACAACTGTCGACAAGGCTCTGAGAAGAAAAAATCGGGGCTCTTGTCATTTTTTGATACGTTTTGTAATGACTAGCAGGCATTTTGATATTATAATAAGAGTAGAGCCCGCAGCAGAGTCCGGATCAGTGTTGTATCGGAAGCCGGTTCCAACCGGGCATAGCATTTGTTATACATAATGCCTAAGAGGTGAGCGGTATAATGAAGCAGATAGTGGATAACCTAAGAGGCCAGAAGTATTTAACTGCTGAAAATGTTGATGCCTTGAGAAAGTATATAAGGGTGAAGAACCCAGATATTTCGGGAGAAGAGCTTTCTGCCGTATTTGCCGATGCATTGCATAAGATAATTGACTCAAGGATAAGCCAATTTGAAGAGAGCCATAGGAAGAAGATTAAAGAGGATGTACTTAGGCGAGCTGTTGGGAAATCGGAATTCTCAATAAATGCAGCAGAGGTATTCACTTCCTGCCTATCGTTAAAGCTTCAGGAGAGAGGTTATATTGATGGCCTGGCACGGTGGATTAACCACAGTCAGCCTGTGCAGGTTTCCGCAGAGAAAGTGGACAAGCTTGTAGCGAGTATGGAGCAGGTTGAAGAAGAATATCTGGAAAACAATCTGGACGCATTAATTGATGAATTCGAAAGCAGTGAAACAGAGGCTGAAAAGCTTCAAATTATTGAAGAGTTGAGTTGTGTACATGAAGACGGTAAGAAAGCCCAGGGGCTTTCTGCCATGTTATTGAGGAGCATTAAATATATCAAGCCCTCAATGAAGCTTGCCCTGCTTTTTGCATTGCCCATTGTTCTAATCACTGCTCTTTTTGCTGCGGATATGTTTATAGGCAACAGAATACATGCACTGCAGCATCAGGATAAAGGAAGGTATGTCAATATAACCGATGATCAGGTGGACAGGTATCTTACTCTGGAGTCCAGAATCCTTAAGAAGATGGATGGGATTAGCGGTCAGAGAGGCTTGTTATTGACTGATGAGCTTCATGATGAACTCAGGTATGTTGAGATAGATAGGGAAAAGCTCCGAAAATGGCTTGACAGGAGAAATTCAATGCTTGCGGAGGAACCATATTTCACAGCAATTATATCAACCTCGAAGAGATATGATATACATCCGCTGCTTATGTTTGCTGTCGTAGGGCAGGAGCAGGGCTTTGTACCTAAGAATGGAGCTGTTGCAAAAAGGATTGCAAATAATCCCTTCAATGTGTATGGCAGCTGGGAAAGGTACAACACTGATATATACGACTCCTCAAGCCTTGCGGCTGATACCATAATAAAGTCCAGCCGGAACAGACCTGCATATATGAACAATATTAAGTGGATCAACAGAAGATATGCAGAAGATCCCAATTGGTGGAATGGAGTATCTCAGATTTTTAATCAGATGGTAAAAGAAATAAATTAAAAAAAATGGCACTTTAAGAGGACTTTTGGATATTCTTGTAGAAGTATAAGTTGTTTATGTTTAATTTGCCTTGGAATTGTTATAGCAAGGGGTGTGATAAGTTGATACAGTTCAGGAACGTGTCCAAGGAGTTTCCGGATGGAAACAAAGTACTGAGAAATATAAATCTGACAATTAACAACGGAGAATTTGTTTTTCTTGTAGGCTCCAGCGGAGCAGGCAAGTCAACTATAATAAAGCTGTTGCTTAAAGAAATTGAGCCTACTACCGGCAGCATAATGGTAAATGAAAAGGATATTACAAAGTATAAAAGAAGGGAGATACCCTTCCATAGAAGGAACATAGGAGTGGTTTTCCAGGATTTCAGGCTGCTGCAGGAAAAGACAGTATATGAAAATGTTGCTTTTGCCATGGAGGTAATCGAGGCTCCTCCAAAGGAAATAAGGCGGCAGGTTCCGATAGTGCTGAGCATGGTCGGCCTCAGTAAGAAAGCCGGGCTTTATCCGAGTCAGCTTTCAGGGGGGGAGCAGCAGAGAGTATCCTTGGCAAGAGCTATGGTCAACAGCCCTTCTATACTTATAGCAGATGAGCCAACGGGTAATCTTGATCCGGAAATGTCTTGGGATATAATGAAGACATTAAGTGAGATAAATCAAAGAGGAACTACAATACTAATGGCTACCCACGCCAGGGAAATAGTAGATGGTATGAAAAAGAGAGTCGTAGCAGTAGAAAGCGGCATTATTACCAGGGATGAAAAGCGAGGTGGGTACGGCAATGAAGCTTAGAACAGGGAAGTTTTTCATCAGGGAAGGCTTCAGAAGCCTTAAAAGGAACAGGACTATGAGTGCCGCTGCGACAACTTCCGTAGTAGCTGCGCTTCTTGTAATAGGAATATTCTTCTTAATCATGCTTAACATAGATTATGCCGCAACCAAGCTGGAGTCACAGATAGAAATGATGGTCTATCTCAATGATGGATTAAGTGAGAATATCATAAATACAATGAGTACTGAGATAAAGTCCATAAACGGAGTAAAAGCAGTGGAATTCATCTCAAAGGATGTTGCACTTAAGAATCTGGAAAAGAATTGGGGAGAGAACTCCTATCTTCTGGAGGGACTGGATGGGGATAACCCGCTGCCGGACTCCTTCCTTATAACCCTTTCGGATCCCAACCAGGCATCTGGTGTGGCATTGTCTGTTTCGGCAATATCCAATATTGAGAAGGTGGTATATGGGAAGGAGGAGCTGGCAAAGCTTCTGAGTACGACCTATGTGCTGAGGATGAGCAGTCTTGTGATAATACTCATACTGCTGTTCATTTCAATATTCATAATAGCTAATACCATAAAGCTCACACTTTATGCAAGAAGACGTGAAATTGGAATAATGAAATTCGTCGGTGCTACAGACTGGTTTGTCAGGATGCCCTTCATAATAGAAGGCATAATAGTAGGCATAATAGGAGCTGTATCTGCAAGCATAGTTCTGGGAGCGGCATATTACTACTGCGCCGGAATTGTGAAGAACCAGATGATAGGTTTCATGTCGATCTCCCTGATGCCCTTCAACCAGATAATAACAAGCATGGTAATGCTTCTTATAATAGTAGGAATATTGATTGGTGCAATAGGAAGCCTGATTTCTGTGAGGAAATTCATTAGGGTATAGAATTCTGATGATAATACGGACAAGCTTATTAGCGTATTGGAAATCCGAATAAGGAGGGGAAACGATTGAAGAAGAGAATTGTAGCCATTCTAATGGCTTTAGTGATTTCAACGCCTTTCGTTAATGTATATGGAAAGAATCCAAGCGAGCTGGACAAGCTGCAGAAAGAGCAGAATAAAGTAAACCAACAGATTAAGACAACCCAGCAGAAGATAAATCAAGTAAGCAAAGAGAAGAAAAACGTATCGAAGGCTTTGGTAGAGCTGGATCAAAGACTTGAACAGGCAGAAAATGAACTTTCCAGCGTAGAATCTATGCTTGCACAGCTGGAGAATCAGATTGCAGTAAGTACAAGGGAGCTTGAAAGAGCCTCTACAGAAACCAGCAGCCAGAAAGAGCTGCTGAAAAAGCGCGTCAGAGTAATGTATGAAAATGGAAATGTCGGTTATCTGTCTGTCATATTAAATTCCACAAGCTTTTGGGATTTTATATCCAGACTGGATTTCCTCAGAAAGATAATAGAATTTGATATGAACCTGCTTAGTAAATTGAAAAGCCATCGTGATTCGGTTGCAGATAAAAGAAGCCAGCTGGAATCTGAGCTTCAGGAAAAGGAAAGGTTAAAGAATCAGATATCAGGAAAGAAAGAAGCTGTAGAAGTTGCAAAGCAGGATAGGGAGAAGACTCTTAAGGATCTGACCAAGGACCTGAAAGAACTGGAACGCCAGGAGGATGCATTTTTAGCACAGGCAAATGCCCTTACTCAGAAGATAGTTGCACTTCAGTCCAAGGATAAATATATCGGCGGAGTGTTGGGTTGGCCATCTCCCGGATATTATAAGATAACATCCCCCTATGGCTATAGGAACCACCCTATACTTAAGAAGAAAAAACTGCATACCGGTATAGATATAGCGGTTCCAAGCGGAACCAGCGTTGTGGCGGCAAATTCCGGCACAGTCATATACTCCGGTTATAATGGCGGTTATGGAAATACGGTTATAATCGACCACGGCGGAAAGATATCCACTTTGTATGCCCACAACAGCAAGCTGCTTGTTAAAGTAGGGGATAAGGTTGAAAAGGGTAAAGCTATTACGAAGTCAGGAAGTACAGGCTTGTCTACAGGACCTCACCTGCACTTTGAAGTTAGGGAAAACGGTCAGCATGTTGACCCCATGAAGTATTTAACTGGAAAGTAGGGGCAGCCATTGGCAGTCCGCAAAAAATACACCATTTGGTGTATTTTTTTTATGCTGTGAATAATTGACATAAAGGAAGTCAATATTATACAATGTAAATGCAAATTATTTGCAAAAAGGAGACTGAGTAATGAAAAAGGTAATAGCCATAACAATGATTTTACTACTGCTGAACACTGTATTGCCAGGATGTACACAGAGCGGTGAGGAGCCTGCCGGTGAAAGCAGGCAGACCAGCGCAGGCAATAGCAGAATAATAATATATACAAGCTTTTATCCCATGTATTTCCTCGCAAGTGAAATAGCCGGGGATAAGGCAAAAGTCATATCAATGGTGCCTGCCGGCGCTGAGCCCCATGACTGGGAGCCATCTCCCAGAATGGCAGCTGAACTGAGCAAAGCAGATATGTTTATATACAACGGAGCGGGAATGGAGACATGGATAGACAATATACTGACAATTATTGATAAGGATAGGACAAGGGTGGTTGATGCAAGTGAGGGGATAGCTCTTTTGGCAGCTTATGACAATGAGGAAGGCCATGGGGATGAGCATGAGGAAGAGGAAGATCATGATCATGCTCATGATCATGATCATGAGCATGGAATGTATGATCCCCATATATGGGTGAGCCCCTTGAGAGCCATCCAGCAGGCAGAGACCATATACTCTGCACTTGCTGAAACAGATCCTGCAAATGCAGAGTATTACGGAAGAAATATGAAAGAGCTTGATTCAAAGCTGGAAGAACTGGATAATGAAATCAGAGATGCTGTAAAGAGCTTCAAAAGCAATGTGATTGTCGTATCTCATGAGGCTTTCGGATATTTTGCCGCAGATTACGGGTTGAAACAGGTGGCTATTAGGGGGATCAATCCCCAGGAGGAACCGAGTCCTGCAAAGATGATTGAGTTGGTTAAAGAATGCAGGGAAAACAATGTCAAACACATATTCTTTGAAAGGCTTACGAGTCCAAAGCTATCTGAGACACTGGCGAAGGAGCTGGGAGCGGAGACATCCGTGCTCAGTGATATTACTGGATTGAATGAAAAGGATATAAAGGCGGGCAAGAACTATATTACAGAAATGTATGAGAATCTGGAAAATTTAAAAAAGGCATTAGGTGATTAAATGGGAGCAGATATTGTAAAAATTGAGAATATTGTATTCGGATACGGAAAGACAAATGTGCTTGACGGAGTCAGTACCAGCATAGGTGATGGAGATTTTATGGGGATAGTGGGTCCCAACGGATCCGGTAAAAGTACTCTTCTCAAGATTTTCCTCGGCTTATTGAAGCCGCAGAAGGGTTCTGTCAGGGTTTTCGATACAGATATCAGCAAATTCAACCAATGGGGTAAAATCGGTTACATACCTCAGAAGGCAACCTCCTTCAATCAAGGGTTTCCTGCTACTGTAGAGGAGGTGGTTTCCGCAAACCTTTACCCCAAGGTAGGGTTGGCAGGAACCATTGGCAGAAATCATAGGGAAAAGGTTGATAATGCACTTCGGACAGTAGGTATGCTTGAATATAAGAAAAGGCTGATTGGAAGACTTTCCGGAGGTCAGCAGCAGAGGGTGTTCATAGCAAAATCCCTGGTAAGCGATCCAAGACTGATTTTCATGGACGAACCTACTGTAGGCATCGATCAGAAGTCGGAGGAGAGCTTCTATGAACTTATGGATTTTCTGAATAAGGAAAAAGGAATAACCTTGGTCATAGTCACACATGATATAGGCGCTATTGACAGAAGGGTCAACAGGGTGTTGTGTCTGTCGGAGGGAAGGCTTCACGAGCATGATTGCACATTGGATCAGGGTACGGATAAATTAAAAGAGGATTATGAGAAGCACAACAGAGCACTGATAACCCACAGACATTAGGAGGTGACGATAATTGCTTGAATTGCTAAGTTTTGAATTTATGCAGAGGGCTTTTGCAGCAGGTCTTCTGGTAGCTGTAATATGTCCTGTTATAGGAACCTTTATTGTTGTGAGAAGGTTATCAATGATTGGGGATACCCTTTCCCATGCATCTCTGGCAGGTATTGCGGCAGGAATGCTGGGAGGTTTTTATCCTTTACTTGGAGCACTGGTTTTTTCTATTGCCGCCGCTATAGGTATTGAGAGACTGAGAAAAAAATTCTCACAATATGCGGAGCTGTCGATATCCATTGTACTTTCTGCCGGAATTGGCCTGGCAGTGGTGTTGATTAGTCTTGCGGATTCTTTTAACGCTGATCTTATGAGCTATCTCTTTGGAAGCATAATAGCGGTTTCAATGCTTGACATATATATAATATTAACTCTAAGTGTTATAATACTTGTTTCTGTAAGGCTTTTTTATAAGGAGTTCTTTTACATATCCTTTGATGAGGAGGGCGCAGAGCTTGCCGGAATACCGGTATCAGCCCTCAATATGTATTTTACAGTGTTGACTGCCATGGCCATCGTGGTTTCAATGAGGGTTGTGGGGATGCTGCTGGTATCCTCCCTGATGGTGGTGCCTGTAGCATGCAGCATGCTTATATCTAAAAGCTTTAAGAATACAATTGTTATATCGGTGGCGGTTGCGGTGTTGTCCGTACTGATCGGCCTCTTTACTTCTTACTACCTGGATCTGGCACCCGGAGGCTCCATCGTACTTACTTCCGTGCTTATGCTGCTTGTGGTATCAGTTGCCAAGAGAGTATTCAGGATGCAGTGATTTTATGTATAAGGAAGTGTGTATATGAAGGATTTATGCAGGCTTGAGGCTATGCTAAAAGATAAGGGTTATAAGCTTACAGAGCAAAGAAGGTTAATAATAGAGGTTTTCAATGATAGCCCCGGGCATTATACTGCACAGGAGATTTTTGACCTGGTAAAGGAAAAAAGTAAGAGCATCAATTTCTCTACCATTTATAGAAACCTTGAGCTGCTGAGTATTCTGGGCATAATAAACAAGCTGTATATAGAAAGCGGTATTAATCACTATGAGCTTTGCGGACAGGTCCACCATCATCACATTATATGCAAAAGGTGCGGAGAAACAAGGGAAATAGACATATGTCCATGTGAGGTGATAGGGGAGGAGCAGTTAAAATCCATGGGCTTCAAAATTACCGACCATAAGTTTGAAATATACGGTTATTGCAGCAAATGCAGCCTTCTGAAGGAGTAATTACAAATTATGTCTAAGGATAATATATACAAGGTGGTAGTAATATAATATTTATGAGGTGAAATTGATGATAAGTAAAAGGGCAGCATTTTTTTGGGCAATCTTATTAGTAATCGTAACCGCTTTTGGTACTTTTGTAGCTGCAAATACAGTTGCTATAAGTATGGGAAACAAGGTGGTAATAGCAAAGGAAGATTTTGAACGGGTCAAGAATATGGAGAAGCTGCTGAGCCTTAAGGAATATGTCAAGGCATACTATGTTGAGGGGGCTGATGACAGCGAGCTTATTGAGGGTGCGATAAAGGGAATGTTTGAATCCCTTGGAGACCCATATTCAGTTTATATGACAAAAGAAGAATTTAAGAATTTCAATGAGTCCACCAAGGGCTCCTACGGAGGTATCGGAGTCATAGTAAGCAGAAGTGAGGACGGTTATGTGACTGTTGTGGCTCCAATAGAGGATACCCCCGGAGAAAGGGCAGGGCTGAAGACCAACGATAAGATTGTAAAGGTGGATGACAAGGATATAATAGGAATTGACCTGGAAGCAGCAGTCAGCCTGATGAAAGGCAAAAAAGGCACCCAAGTCACATTGACAATTGTTAGAGAGAACTCAAAAGAACCACAGGAATACAAAATAACCAGGGAAGAAATTGTTTTGAAAACCGTAAAAAGCAATATGATGGAAAATGATATAGGCTATATAAGAGTAACAATGTTTGATGAAGACACCGGAAGCGAATTTAAGAAAGCCCTTACTGAGCTTAAAGGGAAGAAAATGAAAGGCTTGATACTGGATCTGAGACAGAATCCGGGAGGCTTTATAAATCAATGTGTAGAGGTTGCTGATGAGTTTCTGGATGAAGGGCTTGTAGTTTATACTGAAGATAAGGCCAAGAAGAGGGAGGACTACAAATCCAAGAATGGAAAGCTGGACGTTCCCTTTGTGGTATTGATAGATGAAGGAAGTGCAAGTGCCTCTGAAATATTGTCAGGAGCGATAAAGGACAGAAAAGCCGGACTCCTCATAGGTGCAAAGAGCTTTGGTAAAGGCTTGGTTCAGTCCATTGAACAGTTGAGGGATGGTTCCGGTATAAAGCTCACTACTCAGAAATACTATACACCAAATGGTATCAGCATAAACAAGGTAGGAATACAGCCTGACATCGAAGTTAAGCCACTAGAGGTAAGGGAGGATCAGAAGCCTGAGGAGCTAAAGGATGTTCAGCTGGAAAGGGCTGTTGAGGAACTGCTTAAGCAGATAAGATAACAATTCGAGGTGCATTATGCTTACATTACTCAAGATTGCCGGATTGGTCTTCGAACGATTCGGAAGCCTGCTATCGGATGAGTTTTTTTGGATAATCATACTTATCCTGATAATGATATACAAAAAGAGCTCGGCTATGGAGATAAAGATGCTCGGTAGCAGCTATCCCCTGTTTAAAAAGGTGTTAAGCTCGGTACTGACCGGACTGGCAGGCGGACTGACCGGCAGTATGCTTGTCATCCTTATGGGGATAAGTATTGAAGATTATACAATGGCAGGGGAAGGATCCCTTACCGGAGCCATTACATATATATGGATAATAGCTGTCCTGTTGGCAATGATAAATCCAAGATATCTGTGCTTCTCATATGCAGGAGGAATAATAGCTCTGATGAGCCTCATATTTGGTTTTCCGAAAGTTTATGTCCCGGGGCTGCTGGCACTTATAGGGGTGCTTCATCTTGTTGAGAGCTTCCTAATTTGGATGGACGGATACACATACTCCGTGCCTCTGTTTCTGAGAATGAAGGACAGAAGGACAGTTGGCGGGTATATGATGAATAGGATATGGCCCATACCCCTGGTGGTTTTTGCAGTGATGTTTGGCAGAAATGGAGGAGGGGCGAGTTTTGCGGGCTTAATCGATATGCCTTCCTGGTGGCCATTTCTAAAGCACTCTGCAGCAGGCGGGAGCCGGGAGCTCATATACTTACCCATTATGCTTCCTGTAGTGCTTGGCTATGGAGATATGGCCATAACAAGTTCCCCTGAGAAAAAATGCAGAAGCTCCGCAATAAGGCTTGGAGGCTATAGTCTGATCTTGATAATCCTGTCATTGGCAGCATCAAAGCTGAAGTTTTTTGCATATGCAGCCGCTGTATTTGCTCCTCTTGCCCATGAAATGCTTATTATATATGGAGGGAAAGAGGAAACCGAGGGTGAACCTTGCTTTGCCGCAGGAGAAACCGGTGTAAAGGTTCTTTATGTGAAAAAAGACTCTATTGCAGAGGATATGGGTATAAAGCCGGGGGATACAATATTGAGAATTAATGGCATCTCCATATACAGTGAAACACAGCTTGCAGAATTTCTGGGAAGCTGTCCTGTTTACATATGGATTGACGTGGAGAGGCCGGAGCATAAGGTGGTCACTGTCGAACACACGGACTATAGGAATGGGAATAGAAGCCTTGGGATACTCGTTGTGCCCCGGAATGCGGAATTCTATTATGAGATAAGCAGCGGAGGTTCTATTTTCAAGAAGCTTATAAACAGAATAAGAGGAAAAAGTGATAAAGGTATTGATGTATAAAAAAGACCTAAGGATTGGATTCCTTAGGTCTTTCATTTATGGGGATTTCTTCTGGTTTCCATTGTATAATTAAGGAGTTCGGCAAAGGCATCACGATTTCTGATATTTGCATTTTCAAAGTAGTTGAATACGCTGGTGAATTCATCTGTTCTGTCTTTTTGTTCTTCATTCAGAAGTTCCTTGGTCTTTGGATTTTTTTTCTCATCCATGCATATCCCCCATTTCATTTGCGGTTCATTAGTGTATCACATTTCTCTATTGATACACACTAATATTATAAGTTGCTACAAAAATATAAATATACATTCAGTATTTCTCCTAATAGAATTAATATTCCCGGTAATTTATACTTAAATTAACTAATTGACAAGGGAGAGGTATATAGTGGCAAATCTATCTTTAAGGCATGTGAAAAAGGTTTATCCCGGTAATGTGACGGCAGTCAAGGATTTCAACATGGAGATAGAGCATAAGGAGTTCATAGTACTGGTTGGACCGTCAGGCTGCGGTAAGACAACAACTCTTAGGATGATTGCGGGACTGGAGGAGATTTCCGAAGGTGAGCTTTACATAGGTGACAAGCTGGTAAATGATGTGGCTCCCAAGGACAGGGATATAGCCATGGTTTTCCAGAATTATGCCTTGTATCCGCACATGACAGTTTATGAGAACATGGCTTTCGGCTTGAAGCTTAAAAAAGTCCCAAAAGCAGAAATAGACGAAAGAGTGAAAAAAGCGGCAAAGATATTGGAAATAGAAACATTGCTTGATAGAAGGCCTAAGGCATTATCAGGCGGGCAGAGACAGAGGGTTGCACTGGGAAGGGCAATGGTAAGAGAGCCAAAGGTATTCCTTATGGATGAACCTCTTTCCAACCTTGATGCAAAGCTGAGGGTACAGATGAGGACGGAGATATCAAAGCTACACAAGAGCCTTGACACTACCTTCATATATGTTACCCACGACCAGACTGAAGCTATGACCATGGGAACAAGAATAGTCATTATGAAGGATGGTGACATCCAACAGATAGATACCCCGCAAAATGCTTATGACAAGCCGGCGAACCTGTTTGTGGCAGGCTTTATTGGCAGTCCGCAGATGAATATCTTCAAAGGTACGGTTGTGGAAGAAGGCGGAAAGCTTGCACTGAAGCTTACAGACGGGACTGTTATGGGGTTGACTGAAGACAAGGCAGATAAATTAAAGGACAATGGTTATGTGAACAAGGAAGTATATATAGGCATAAGGCCTGAGCATCTGCATGAAGCGGAAATAGATCCGCTGACAAAGGACTACTCGGTTATCAAGGGGAAGGTTGAGGTTGCAGAGCTTATGGGAGCAGAAACCTATCTTCACTTTACCAAGTGCGATAAGCAGGTAATTGCAAGGGTTGATGCAAAAACGGCCAAAAGAGCCGGAGATGATGTCGAACTGCATCTGCATTGGAATAAAATTCACTTGTTTGATGTTGAGACTGAAAAGTCGATATAAAAGTATACTCAGATATGATAAAATAAAAGCGGATGGGATAACCATTCGCTTATATTTTATCAAGAGGTAATAACATGGCGGATTTGAAAGAGCTGCTGAAACAGGCGGCGGAGATAATAAAAACAGAAGTAGCTGTTATAACAAGGGATGAGACTATAGTATACCCTGAGGACTCCGTTTTTGGCATCACCTATGAAGAGGCATGCAAAAAAGCGGGTAAAAACTACAAGGGTTTTAATATTTACGTGTCCGGTACCGGGGAAACACGGTTCTTTGTCTGTGTCCAAGGGAACAGATACCATGAATCCGAAGCAGTCAAACTGATAATGCTGCTTTTGAATTCAGTTCTCGGGATAGTCGATCCTGCCGGTGAATATTTGCGTAAAGCCCTTGAAGGAGAGTATGATGCTGCGGTGCTTGCAAAGCTGGAGGAATGTTTGTCGTCCAGTCTGCCGGGATACTTGATCATGGTTGATAACTATGGAGATTCCAAGGATGATGTTCATGAGATTCTGATCAATACCATGGATGTGAAGATAAGCCTGGTTCATGAAAACAGAATAATTGCCGTCACAGCAGAGGAGAACGTCATAGAGGCCTGCAGCGGTTTTGTAAAGAATGTATTGAGTGAACTGTTGATAGAGTGCAGGATTGTGATAGGCGGAAAGGCGGAATATGTAAAGGAATTGTGCCGTCTGTACAGGAATTGCATAGATGCCTTGTGCCTCAAGCAGATATACAACCTGGGAGACAGTGTCCTGAATTATGATGCAATGTATGGATATAGGATTGCTTATAATCTTGACCATGAACTGAAGGAATTCATTAGGGGCAGGGTATTTACAGAGGAGTTCAATGAAATGATGAACGGAGAGCTTGGAAATACAATAGAGGAGTTCTTTAAGAACAACCTCAACCTTACGGATACTGCGGCTAAGCTCTATATTCACAGGAACACCCTGCTTTATAGGCTTGATAAGATAAACAAATGTACCGGTTTTGATCTGAAGATGTTTGAGGATAGCTGGCTTTTCAAGCTGGCATGGATCATAAATAAGGAGAAGTAAAGAATGCGAAGCATTCTATAGGTGCGAGGGCGGGTAACACTGAACACACGGATGTTACACGGAATCGCTTCGCGATTACACGGATGCTTATTAATTTCTCAACTAGGATGTCATTCTGAGCGCAGTGAAGAATCTTAACTTTCTTGCTCATCCCATGAGAAATCTTCAAGTATTCCTTTAGGGTCAAAGATCCTTCGCAAGCTCAGGATGACACAGAGGCTCAAGTCTTTTCCCACCGTGTATTCAGTGGAGTTCAGTGTTTTTCCGCAGGAAAACCGTGTTACCTGTGCTTATACCCCTTAGGAATACTCAGATACCCCGGAATATCGAGATCTCGTAACCATGCGCACTTAGTGCGTATTCTTTTTTGAAATTCCTGTTGACATGTATATAGATAAATAATACAATTATTACGAACAGGTGTTCTTATTAAATTGTCACTAATTAGTGGATTAATATAAATATTGCATTTATGTATACCATGAACTGCTGTGGTATAATTCTTGATGTAATACTTTTTAAGAAGGTGTAATATGGACAGATTCAAGCTTGTATCAGATTACAAACCAACAGGGGATCAGCCGGAGGCAATTGAAAAACTGGCGGAAGGAATACTGGCAGGGGACAGCTATCAGACACTTCTTGGGGTAACAGGCTCAGGAAAGACATTTACAATAGCCAATGTCGTTGAAAAGGTCCAGAGGCCTACTCTTGTGCTGGCGCACAACAAGACACTTGCTGCACAGCTTTGCAGTGAGTTCAAGGAGTTCTTTCCCGACAACTGCGTAGAGTATTTTGTTAGTTATTATGACTATTATCAGCCGGAGGCTTATGTAGCCCATTCAGATACTTATATAGAAAAAGAAGCTGACATCAATGACGAGATTGATAAGCTCAGACACTCGGCAACAGCGGCATTGCTTGAAAGAAGGGATGTCATTATCGTAGCCAGTGTTTCCTGTATCTACGGTCTTGGAGATCCTGAAGATTACAGGTCTCTCGTTCTTTCTCTCAGAAAGGGCATGATCAAGGACCGGGATGAGGTTCTGAGGAAGCTCATTGACATACAGTATGACAGGAATGATATAAATTTTGTTAGAGGAACCTTCAGGGTCAGGGGAGATATACTGGACATTTTTCCGGCTGCTTCATCGGATAAGGCAATAAGGGTTGAGTATTTCGGCGACGAAATAGAAAGAATCCTGGAGATAGAATCATTAACCGGCAATATTATTGGAGAAAGGCAGCATGTATACATATATCCTGCTTCTCACTTCGCCACTACCCAGGCAAAGCTGGAGGCTGCCATCGGAAATATAGAGCTGGAGCTGGAACAGAGAGTAAAGGAATTGAAGGAGCAGGATAAGCTGCTGGAAGCCCAGAGACTGCTGCAGAGGACCAATTATGACATAGAGATGATGAAGGAGGTTGGTTACTGCTCCGGAATCGAGAATTATTCAAGGCATATAAGCGGAAGAGCTCCGGGAAGTGCTCCTTTCACATTGCTGGACTTTTTTCCGGAGGACTATCTGCTGGTAGTCGATGAGTCTCATGTTACCATACCGCAGGTAAGAGGTATGTACTTTGGAGACAGATCAAGAAAGGAATCCCTTGTTGATTATGGCTTCAGACTGCCTTCCGCCTTCGACAACAGGCCGTTGAATTTTGAGGAGTTTGAGCAGAGGCTCAATCAGGTGGTTTATGTAAGTGCCACACCGGCTAAGTATGAGATGGAGCGGAGCACTCGTGTGGCTGAGCAGATAATAAGGCCCACAGGGCTTGTAGATCCTGAAATTGAAGTTAAGCCGGTGAAAGGTCAGATAGACCATCTGATAGGTGAGATAAAAGAGAGAGTAGAGAAGAACCAAAGGGTCCTTGTCACTACTCTTACAAAGAAAATGGCGGAGGATCTGACAGCTTATATGAAGGAGCTTGACATAAAGGTGCAATATCTTCATTCTGATGTCATCACCATGGAGAGGATGAAGATAATCAGAAGCCTGAGATTAGGAGAATTTGATGTACTTGTAGGTATAAATCTTCTAAGGGAAGGCTTGGACCTTCCGGAGGTATCACTGGTGGCTATTCTGGACGCCGATAAGGAAGGGTTTTTAAGATCTGAGACTTCCCTCATACAGACAGTAGGAAGAGCGGCCAGAAATGTAGAAGGCAAAGTCATAATGTATGCTGACAGTATAACCGATTCCATGAAGAGAGCAATAAGTGAGACCAACAGAAGAAGAAAAATACAGATGGATTATAATGAGAAGCATGGAATAGAGCCCCAGACCATCAGAAAGGCAATACATGAAATCATCGAAGCCACTACAGCTGCAGAAGAGTCCGCAAAGTACGGGATCAAGAGGGATATTGACCATATGAGGAAAGAGGACATAGTGAGATTGATATCTGCTTTGGAGGAAGAGATGAAGGATTGTGCGAGAGCGATGCAGTATGAGCGGGCTGCAGAGCTGAGAGATAAAATTATCGAGTTGAGACAGAAGGTCAAGAAATAGAGGTGTAGAATGGCAAAGGATAAAATTATCATTAAGGGTGCCAGAGAGCATAACCTTAAGAACATAGATATAGAGATACCAAGAGACAAGTTCGTAGTACTCACAGGTCTTAGCGGCTCGGGAAAGTCCTCCCTGGCATTTGACACAATATATGCAGAGGGGCAGAGACGATATGTGGAATCCCTTTCTGCCTATGCAAGACAGTTCCTTGGGCAGATGGAGAAGCCTGATCTGGATTATATTGAGGGTTTGTCCCCTGCGATATCCATAGACCAGAAGACAACCAACAGGAATCCCAGATCCACAGTGGGAACAGTGACCGAGATATATGATTATCTGAGACTGCTGTATGCAAGAATAGGGACTCCTCACTGCCATATCTGCGGCAAGGAGATTTCACAGCAGACGGTGGATCAGATGGTTGATTATATATTAACTCTTGAGCCGGGGAGTAAGATACAGCTTCTTGCCCCTGTTATAAAAGGCAAGAAGGGTGAGCACCAGAAGCTTCTGGAGGACATAAAGAAGAGCGGATATGTAAGGGCAAGGATAGATGGCGAAACTGTCGATCTTAATGAGGAGATTAAGCTGGAGAAGAACAAGAAGCATACCATAGAAGTAATCGTTGACAGGATTGTAGTGAAAGAAGGCATTAACAAGAGGCTGGCAGATTCACTGGAGACAGTGCTGAAGCTTTCGGGCGGCACGGTCCTTGTTGACATAGTAGGCAAGGAGGAAAGGCTGTTCAGCCAGAATTTCGCATGTGTGGATTGTGGGATAAGTATTGAAGATCCTGCCCCTCGTATGTTCTCCTTCAACAGTCCCTTCGGAAAATGCCCTGTGTGTGATGGCCTGGGAGAGCTCCGCAGGATGGACCCTGATCTTGTAATACCTGACAGATCAAAATCCATATCCGAAGGTGCCATTGAGCCATGGAAGAATTATGATGAGGATACCTGGTATTATAATATACTGGAGGCTGCCTCAAGGCATTACAATTTCAGCCTGGATACTCCGGTATGCGATTTGGACGACAAGATAGTAGATATGCTGTTGAACGGCAATGGCGGCGAGAAAATAAAGGTTCGGTATGAAAGGGAATACGGCAAGGGCGAGGTCATGGTATCCATAGAAGGGGTATTGAATAACCTGGAAAGAAGGTTCAGAGAGACAAAGTCCGATTATATGAAAAGTGAAATAGAAAAGTACATGTCCTCTACACCTTGTCCCGAATGCAAAGGTGCAAGGCTTAAGAAGGAAAGCCTGGCAGTCAAGATTGGCAGTTTATCCATAGCAGAAGTATGCGCTATGTCTGTGTATAAGATAAAGGACTTTTTTGACGGACTTGTGCTTACAGAAAAGCAGCAGATCATAGCAAAGCTTATTCTGAAGGAAGTAAAGGAACGGGTGGAGTTCTTGATAAATGTAGGACTGGAATACCTTACCCTTTCCCGTACTGCCGGTACATTGTCCGGAGGAGAAGCCCAGAGGATAAGGCTTGCTACACAGATAGGCTCCAGCCTTGTGGGAGTGCTGTATATACTTGATGAGCCCAGCATAGGTCTTCACCAGAGGGATAATGACAAGCTGCTGAGAGCCCTCAGGAATCTCACGGATTTGGGAAATACGCTGCTGGTGGTTGAGCACGATGAAGACACCATGCATGCAGCTGATTATATTATCGATATAGGACCCGGAGCAGGAGCACATGGTGGACAGATTGTTGCGGCAGGACCATTAGAGACAATATTGGCCTGTGAGGAATCCATCACAGGACAGTATCTGAGCGGCAAGAAGGTGATACCCGTACCTGAAAAGCGCAGAAAGCCCAATGGAAAGTGGATTGAGATAAAAGGAGCTGCTCAGAACAATCTTAAGAATATAGATGTAAAAATACCTCTGGGAGTTTTTACCTGTGTAACCGGAGTGTCCGGCTCCGGTAAAAGCACACTGGTAAATGAGATACTGTACAAGGAGCTTGCCCACAGGCTGTACCGCTCCAAGAGCAGATCGGGAGAGCACAAGAGCCTCAAAGGGATTGAGTATATTGACAAAGTAATTGATATTGACCAGTCGCCAATAGGCAGGACCCCCAGATCCAATCCTGCTACTTATACGGGTGTCTTCGATATCATAAGAGAAGTGTTTGCCACTACCCCGGAAGCAAAAATGAGAGGCTACAAGAACGGCAGGTTCAGCTTCAATGTCAAAGGGGGCAGATGCGAAGCCTGCAAGGGTGACGGTATCATTAAGATAGAGATGCAGTTCCTTCCTGATGTATATGTACCCTGTGAGGTCTGCAAAGGAAAGCGATACAACAGAGAGACCATGGAGGTAAGGTACAAGGGCAAGAACATTTCTGATGTCCTAAATATGACAGTGGAAGATGCCCTTGAGTTCTTTGAGAACATCCCCAGAGTGCAGAGAAAGATGCAGACGTTGTATGATGTAGGACTTGGATATGTTAAGCTGGGGCAGCCCTCTACGGAACTGTCTGGAGGAGAAGCCCAGAGGATAAAGCTTGCCTATGAGCTTTCAAAGAGAAGCACCGGCAAGACTGTATATATACTGGACGAACCTACTACAGGACTGCATGTGGCTGACATCCACAAGCTCCTTGGCATACTTGACCGGCTGGTGGACGCAGGAAACAGCATTATAGTCATAGAGCACAACCTTGATGTAATCAAGAGAGCTGACCATATCATCGACCTGGGGCCAGAAGGGGGAGACCGGGGAGGTACCATCATAGCCCAGGGTACTCCCGAGGAGATATGCAAAGTAGATGCATCATATACAGGACAGTTCCTGAAAAGGATTATTGCCCGGGACAAGGGTAGGTAAGAACATATAAGAAGAATGATGGGGTATGCGGACGCATCATGGTTGCGGGTTACGAGTTGCGGGTGGTACCTGAGTATTCCTTAAGGGCATAGGCACGGGCAACACGGTTTCCCTACGGAAAAACACTGAATTACACTGAGTACACGGGGGGATAATACTTGTTGCCGTGTGTCATCCTGAGCTTGCGAAGGATCTTTGACCCTCAGGGAATACATGAGGACTATAATAGAATAAGTCCATATGGTAAGATTCTTCGTTGCACACAGAATGACAAGCATATGGTATAACTAATATTACCGTGTAATTCCGCAGGAATTCCGTGAAATAGCCGTGTGTTCAGTGTTATCCGTTATTATACCCATACAAATAAAAGACCCAGCTAAGGGTCTTTTATTTTATCCTCAAAAACATATTATAATAATTTGTCCTGTTCTTGTAATATATTGCACTATGACAAAATTTTGCAGGGAATTTAGTAAAACTTGGAGAATTAGTACTGCAATTGAAAATACAATATATTGAAATGTCTGTATTCAGGGAGGTAAATATGAAGGTAAAGCAGCCTGGTATTTATTATCTGGCGATACTCCTCGCATTGGTGATCTTCCCGGTTATGTACACCTTCAAGCTGTTTGACAGAGAGATAGCCATAGACAGTATTGAGAGCCAGAAGGAAACCATAGAGCTGAGGTTCCTCAGCAGTTGGGGGGGCACTGATACAAAAGCCCAGCAGCTTCAATTCCTGTTGGATCAATTTGAAAAGGAAAACGCCGGGGTCAAGATCATAAACGAATCAATGTCCGGGGCTGAGTTCCTATTTAAGCTGAAGACCAATTTTGCCCAGGGGAATGATCCGGATGTATTCGGACTCTGGCCGGGGTCGGACATTAAAATACTGATAAATCAGGGAAAGGTTGCCGATCTCACGGAATTGCTGGAATCAGACAAGGAGTGGGCGGGAAATTTCGGTGATGACGGATGGAGCTATGACAAGTTTGACGGCAGGATATACGGGCTGCCCTGCGAGATCATTTATGAGGGCCTGTTTGTCAATAGTGACCTTTTCACAAAGCATAGGATAAAGGTTCCCGAGACTTATGAAGAGCTTAAGAGTGCCGTAGCGGCATTTCGGGAGAAAGGTATAATTCCCATTGCGTATAACTCCACACCGGAAGGCACCTTTTTATATCAAAATCTCGTAATGAAGCTGGGGGGTAAGGAGGATACAGAGAATCCATATAAGACAGGAACCATAAACCAATGCTATATAGATGCAATGAAATATGTGAAGGAGCTGTACGAATTGGGTGCATTCCCCAAAGATGCCTTTACTATTGACGATAAGACCAGAGACAATCTTTTCATAGAAAAGAAAGCTGCCATGATAGCACAGGGCTCATGGTTCATAGGCCATGGAGCTTTGAATGCCGATGATGAAACAGTTGATATAATACCCTTTCCGGTTTTTAAGGAAGGAAAATCGTATCCCAGCAGCATTATATACGGTCTGGGTAATGGGAACTTCTTTATGAGCTCAAAGGCCTTTGAAAGCCCTGAAAAGCGGGAGATGTGCATAAAACTTCTCAAGCATTTGACTTCGGTGGAGTCGGCAAAGTTTTTCAGTTATGAGACAGGCTTCATAAGCAATATAAAGATACCTGCACAGGATATGAAGTCCAGCAGGCTGATGAAAGAAGGACAGAGCCTCATAGCACAATCGGTGGAGATGGTCGGGCCTACTGACAGCTTCATAGATAGAAACCAATGGGAACAGATACTTGTTACAAGCTTTCCTCAGGTGTTGGAAGGAAGGAAGACACCGGAGGAAGTGTTTGAAGAGATGGACCGCAGAGGGATGCAGCAGTGAAGTGATTCCTTGAGAAAATGGGAGAGTTGTCATGGAGAGTATAGTGAACAGGTTTTTACTATTTTATAAGAATACGTCCATAAAGAACAAACTGCTGCTGTTGTTTTATATACAGATTGTCATACCTCTGTTCTTTATCAGCGTCACATCCTATCAGAAATCTGCAGAAATAATTGAACAGAAGTCCATCAACTATTCCCAGGACATACTTAAGATGATAGAGCTTCGTTTCAACGACCTGTCAAGCAGCATGCAGGTACTTACCCTTGAGCTGCTGTACGACAGCAGAGTATATGATGCGCTGCGCAGCAGAGAGTACGAAGACAATATCGCTATGTACAGGAGAGCCAATGAAATAAGAAACATACTGAGACAGGCGACCTTGTCAAGAAGTGAGATACAATCCATCTGTCTGGTGACTAAGAACAGGAGGTTCTTCAGCTTCGACTCTGATAACGGAAAGACGAGAATAGATATAATGCTCCCTTATGACAGTGCGGTTGAAGCCGCAAGAAAAGGGAAGGGGAAGCTGGTTTGGTTCCTTGAAAAGAGGGATGGAAAGGTAAGCAGCATATATGTAACCCGAATGGTGTATGACAGGGATACTTATGATGAAATTGGACTTATGGCGATAAATATTAAGAAAGAGTACCTTGAATCGGTATATACTGATCTGTCTAAGGAATCAGTTAATAACATATCCATTCTTTCAGAGAACAATGAGGAAATCATTAAGGAGTCTGACAACAACGGTATATTGAAGAATTTCTACCGGCAGCAGATAAAAGGCAATAGGGGCTTCTATATTGACAATAAGGCTAAGATACTGGTATCTTATGTGATGCTTAAAGATCCGGCCTGGAAAATAGTCTATCATATACCGCTGAAAGAACTGTACCGGGAAATGGACACCCTGAAAAAATGGGTACTGCTTATTCTTGCATACGGACTTATCATACTATCCGTGCTGAGTGTGCTTACTTCGGTAGATATCATCACTCCCATAAACAGACTGGTGGAAGGGATGAAAAAGGTTGAGAAGGGCAACAAACATGAGGACATAGAACTTGACAGAAATGATGAGCTTGGATACCTGAGTGAGCGTTTCAACAGGATGTCCAGGAAGATAGATTATCTTGTAAACCGCATATATAAGGAAGAAATCGCTCTTAAGGAGGCTGAGATAAAGGCACTGCAGGCACAGATCAATCCCCATTTTTTGTTCAACACCCTTGAGAACATCAATTGGATGGCACAGTTGAATGGTGTGCCTGAGATAAGCAATACGGTATCTGCTCTTGCCAAGCTTATGGATGGAAGTATAGGCAGAGGAGACAGGACAATATCCCTAAGGGAAGAACTGGAGTACATAGACAACTACATGGTCATATTGAAGAGTAGATACGAGAACAGGCTTGAAGTAGTTAAAGACCTGGATGAGGAGCTTATGGATATAAGAATACCAAGGCTCATGATACAGCCATTAGTGGAAAACGCCGTGAAGCACGGAATAGAAAAAAGCCGACGTAAGGGAGTCATCAGTCTTAATGCATACAGGAAGAACGGTCATGTTGTATTTGAGGTGGCTGACAATGGAACCGGCATGACTGAGGAAGACCTGGATTTCCTTAATGCAAGGCTTCAAGAGGATACACCGATAATGGAAGGAAACCGCTCTGACCAAGGGAGAAAGAGTATAGGCCTTGAAAATGTCAACAGAAGGATTAAATTGCTGTATGGGGACTCATACGGCATTGAGATAGAAAGCAGCTATGATGAGTACACCAAGGTAATTGTAAGGATACCTGACGAACAGGGATCAGAAGGAGATAATAGCGATGTTCAAGGTGCTGATAGTTGATGATGAATCCATCATAAGAAAAGGGCTGAAGAACATAATAGATTGGAGAAGTCTGGGTTGCGAAGTATGCGGGGAGGCAAGGGATGGTATAGAAGGCATACGCATGATCAGGGAGCTTAGACCTGATATAATTATTACTGATATTAACATGCCGGAAATTGACGGTTTGAGTATGATAAACGAGACCAAGCAGCTGCTGCCCGGGAGTAAAATCATAATACTGACCGGTTACAGGGATTTTGAGTATATTCAGGAAGCAATAAGGCTTGGGGCATTTGATTATGTATTGAAGCCTTCAAAGATTGAAGACCTCACTGCCATAGTGAAAAAAGCAATTTTAGAGCTTCAGCGGGGCTGTAAGCTTGAGGAAGAGCTGCTAAGCCTTAGAAAGCATTTTGAAAGCAAGATACCGGTACTTAGACAAAAGCTGCTGTATGATGTAATGTTCAGGATAAATACCAAAAGGGAAGAGATATTGGAGGAGCTCAGCCTATATGACATTTCCGTTGAGGATTTTATAATAATGGCAGTGGAGACTGACGAAGACAGCCAGGAGAATGTGAAAAGCCAGTACGAAAGGCATCTGTACCAGTTCGGAATAATCAACACCTTTGAGGAGATGCTGGGTGCGGACTTCAGAGTGGCGGATGTGCCTATAAACAGCAAGACGGTGCTGTTCATAATACAAACAACAGAGAAGAATCAGGAGGAGATGTTCGGACATATTTACAGAGATGCAGTCAGCCTTCAGGAGCTTGTCAGGAACTGTTTCAGCTTCACAGTAACAATATCCATAAGCACAAGGGGAAAAGGGGCCTTTGAGCTTGCGGACAAAGCCAGGGAAGCTCTTGAGGCTCTGGATTACAAGTTCTATATGGGAAAGAACACCATAATACTCTATGATGATCTGAAATCCTTCTACAAATCTACGGATTTTTCAAGTCTGGAGAACTATGAAAGGATACTTGTCCAGAAGGTCAAGTCAGGTAATGGGGAGAGCGTATCCCTGGTTCTCAGGGATATGATGAAATGTGTGAATGATTGTAAGCTGGACAAGGACAGCATAAGGAAGTTCTATTGGAATGCAATAAATATGATATATACTTTACCGACTGCTATGAAGCTTGAGGACGGCGGCAGCGAAACCAGGGGAATAACTGAGATATTGGGTATGCTTGAACAGTGTGAAAGCCTGATGGATCTTAACGGTCTTCTGGAAGAAATAGCATTGGATATCGCAAAGAGGATAAACAACTATAACAGAAGAACAATAAATTCTACCCTTCAGAAGGCTTTGGACTATATCAGCAGCAAATACAGTGAGCCCATAACCCTCAATGAGGTTGCAGAGCATACCTATGTGAGCATATACTACCTGAGCAGGATGTTCACCAAGGAGCTGGGAAAAAACTATGTGGATTATCTCAATGAGATAAGGATAGAAAAGGCCAAGGAATACCTCAGGGATTCCTGCTATAAGACCTATGAAATAGCAGAACTGGTGGGCATTAAGGATGCGCACTACTTCTCCAAGCTGTTTAAGAAGTACACAGGAGTCACCCCTTCTGAGTATAAATCCAGCTGCTGAATTAAAGGTCTTGCAGAATTTGATGAGAATAATGAAACAGTATTTACAATAGAGCAGCCATGTCATAGCACAGTATGAATATACAATCCTTGATGGTACTAAGGAACTCCGCCTAAGAAAAACCTAACGCTTTCAAATCGTCATCCTTGACTCATGAAAGCTCGCTCGGCGTCCATGCCTCGCGTACGGTTGTTTCTAAGGCTGCGTTCCTAAGTACCATTGGCAAGTCTTGTATAAATCATCCTTTTCCTATGACATGGCTGCTCCAGTTTATAGGCATCTGGCATATACCTCTTGGAACTTTATTGTCAATAACATGGCTGTTTGTTTGCCGCTGCACTATCATGTGTCTCCTATTCCTGAAAAGGAGTTTTTTTATTTTTTGAGGTGTAAAATGTTGCACTAAACAAATGAACAACATAGTGGTACAAAAACGCAAGATGCTCCATTTAATAAAAAACCCTCGGAGTATATCATGGGGGTAGAAAGACACAGGTGGATCATGTCTGTATAAGAAGGGGGTGTACCTATGGCTGAGGTGCAGAGGTCCTTGGGCACCGAAGGAGTGACGGTGAAAAGGCAAAAGCCTGCTCTGCTGAAGGAGTTTGCAAAGAACAAGGTGTTATTCTTTATGCTTCTTCCCGGCCTTCTGGTGCTGCTGGCCAACAACTACCTGCCTATGTTCGGCATCATAATAGCCTTCAAGGACTACAACTACTCAAAAGGCTTCTGGAAAAGCGACTGGGTGGGTTTTGAAAACTTCAAATACCTGTTTAATTCAAAAGCCGCTTATCAAATCACAAGAAATACTATCCTATATAATCTGGCATTTATAATCATCGCCGCCACTATTGCAGTAGCACTGGCAATTATTTTTAATGAGCTTCTGAATAGAAGGATGTCAAAGCTGTACCAAAGTGTAATGTTTCTGCCCTACTTTTTTTCCTGGGTAGTTATAAGCTATCTGGTATTTGCACTTTTAAGCTCGGATATGGGTTTTGTCAACAAACAGCTGGTCAACTTGGGTATGGAGCCGGTTGAATGGTATGTGGATCCAAGGTTCTGGCCATTGATCATAATACTTGTAAACACATGGAAATGGACCGGGTATGACAGCATCATCTATCTTGCTGCAATCGTCGGCTTTGACAAATCCCTGTATGAAGCGGCAGCTGTAGATGGGGCATCAAGGTTCCAACAGATCACAAAGGTGATGGTTCCGATGCTTATGCCGGTTATAACAATACTTACACTTATTAAAGTAGGAAGAGTATTCTTTACTGATTTCGGACTGTTTTTCAATATTCCAAGGAACAGCGGCCCGCTTTTCGATGTGACCAATGTTATAGAAACCTATGTATTCAGGGCGCTGAGGCAGACAGGAGATATCGGCATGGCATCGGCAGCCGGTTTTTATCAGGCGATAGTCGGCTTCATAGTAGTGCTGACAGCCAACTATATTGTACGAAGGATCGACAAAGACAGTTCATTGTTTTAGGGAGGTGCTGAGATGAGAGATTGTACAAAAATAAGCAGAAAAGCTGACTTTGCGCTGAATATAATTATGATTCTATGCACCCTTGCATGTGTGATTCCGCTCATAATTGTTTTTTCAGCCTCAATAACTGATGAGAAGGCAGTGACTCTATACGGCTATAGCCTGATACCCAGGGATTTCAGTCTTGAAGCTTATAAGTACATTTTCAAGAATATCATGGTTGTATTGAGGGCTTATGGGGTGACACTTCTTGTAACCGTTACAGGCAGCAGCTTAAGTCTGATAATAATCTCCCTGTATGCATATCCCATATCCAGAAAGGATTTTAAATACAGAAGCGTATTCACCTTCATAGTATTTTTGACCATGCTGTTTAACGGGGGACTTGTTCCCTGGTATATGGTATATGTCAATGTCCTGCATATAAACGATACCATAATGGCATTGATATTGCCCTATCTTATGACTCCTCTGTATGTGCTCATAATGAGGACCTTCTTTATGACAACAATACCCGAAGGAATCATAGAAGCTGCAAGAATCGACGGTGCCGGGGAATTCCAGACCTTTGTAAGGATAGTACTGCCGCTGGCAAAGCCTGTTTTGGCGACTATCGGACTCTTTAATGTCCTCACATATTGGAACGACTGGTATGCACCGCTGCTTTTCATTAACAATGAGAAGCTTTTCAATCTTCAATACCTTATGTACAGGGTAGACAAAGCCATTTTATATCTTTCAAACAATGCCGGTTCAATCAATAATGCTACCCAGATCATGGCGAACCTGCCCTCACAGACTGCAAGAATGGCTATGGCGGTTATCGGAATAGGACCTATCATCCTGTCTTATCCATTCTTCCAAAAGTACTTTGTTGAAGGCCTGACCATTGGATCTCTGAAAGGATGAATAATGGCTGTAACCGTAAAGGTAAGCATATAAAAATCAGAAAAGGGGAGAAGAGTATGTCGAGAACCAGAAAACTTCTATGTCTTGTACTGGCACTTGTTATCACAATGACCGGTGCAGCAGGCTGCACAAAGCCCGTGACAGCACCTGAACCTGCTGCTGATCCTGCAGCGGCGCCTGCAGATGCAGCTCCGTCATTGGAGCCTGTAGAACTGACCTGGTACTTTATCGGTAACGGTCAGCAGGAGGATGTGGCACTTATAGAGGAAGAGGCAAACAAATATCTGAAGGACAAGATCAATGCCACTATAAAGCTGCAGTGCTATCAGTGGGGAGCAGAATATGATGACAAACTGCAGCAGATGATTGCTTCGAGACAAGAGTTTGACATTTGCTTTACAGCTGCATGGGCAAACAACTATATGCAAAATGCAGTAAAGGGTGCCTTTGTACCTTTAAATGACGAAAGAGATCTCTTAAACAAATATGCACCAAAGACAAAAGCATTGCTGGGAGAGGATTTCCTTGCAGGCTCACAGATTGACGGTATAAACTATGGTATTCCCGCCAATAAGGAAAAGGCACACTCCTGGGGCTTTATAATCAAAAAGGACCTGGTTGACAAGTACAACTTTGATATATCAGCAATAAAGAAGCTTGAAGACCTGGAACCGATGCTGAAAGTAATCAAGGAGAAGGAACCAAATGTATACGGCCTTGAAGCCCTTGACGGTGAGTCTCCGATAAAACTCCTAGACTGGGATGTTGTCGGTGATGACAAGTGTCCTGGGGTAGTCTACAACGAAACAAAAGACTATAAGGTGTTTAATGAGTTTGAAGCACCTGAGACTATGGAGCTTTTGAAGACAGTCAGGAAATTCTATCAGGCAGGCTATATAAGGAAGGATGCAGCCTCAGTTACAGACTACAATGCCGACGAGGCAGCAGGGAAGATATTTGCCGCAACAAAATCCCTTAAGCCCGGAAAAGATGCAGAAATGTCACTTACACATGGTTTTGAGTGGGTTCAGGTATATATAACACCTCCTGTGATTTCAAGCAGAGATACAATGGGATCTTTGCAGGCTATATCCAGCACTTCAAAGAATCCTGAAAGAGCGTTGATGTTCCTGGAGCTCTTCAATACAGACCCGTACCTCAATAACCTGATCAACTTCGGTGTGGAAGGCAAACATTATGAGAAGGTAAGCTCCGATATTATAAAGGCCGGTCCTGATCAGACAAAATACAACCCCGGTACAGGCTGGATGTTTGGAAACCAGTTCATCAACTATCTCTATGAGAGTGAAGATCCGAAGAAGTGGGAGCAGTTTGAAGAATTCAACAGTCAAGCTATCGGTACAAAGACCCTTGGTTTTAACTTTGACCCAAGTCCTGTCAAAAATGAAATAGCAGCAATAAACAACCTTTGGGACAAATATGTGCCGGCACTTGAAACAGGCTCGATAGATCCTGAGGTCAATCTGCCCAAGTTCAACCAGGAGCTGAAGGCGGCAGGGATAGACAAGGTAATAGCAGAAAAGCAAAGGCAGCTGGATGAATGGGTTGCCAAAATGGGTAATTAGAATATGAACTTAAGGCTAATATTCTTAGGAATGTTAGCCTTAAGTATAAGAATAAAGTAAAAGCAAGTAATGAAGGAATGAAGGAGTATCTTTATGAAAGGGTTATTCAGTGCAGATGGTGTTGTCTATAAGCTAATGACTGTCATATATAGGCTCATAGTATTGAATCTGCTGTGGTTCCTGGCGGGTATGCCTCTTATAACCCTTGGAGCATCCACTACAGCCCTGTATTATGTCATAGGCAGGATTGTCAGAAAAGAAGAAGTACACGAGTTTAGGGATTTTTTCAGGAGCTTCAGGGATAATTTCAGGCAGGCTACTATTATATGGATAATACTATGCGGGGCATATTTTATTATATTTACAAACCTGAGCTTTCTTGAACGCTATAAGTCAATGGGAGGGCTGATGCTGGCAGTGCAGCTTCCAATGCTGGTGCTGGTGGTAATCATAACGGTTTTTGCCTTTCCTTTACTTTCAAGATATGAATCAAGCGTCATGGGGATTATAAAGGCCTCATGGATACTGGGCATAAAACACATATTTTCCTGCTTTATCAGCTTGGCAATCATTGCTGCTGCAATAATTATGACCAGAATATTGCCTGCGCTGCTTTTGCTGGTCTTCAGCAGCGTTACAGCATCGGCTGTTTATTTAGTATTAAATAAAGTTATGGAAAAATACCATCCCGGGGTTGTGTGACGATCCCCGGTTTATCATATGAAGGAGAATCATTATGCAGTATGGGTATTTCAATGATATGAACAAGGAGTATGTGATAACTGATCCAAAGACTCCTGTAAAATGGATAAACTATATCGGCAGTCTTGATTTTGGAGGTTTTGTCGACCATACGGGAGGAGCTTTGATATGCAAAGGGGATCCTGCAATAAATAGGATAGTCAAGTATATCCCCCAGCTTCCTGCTTCCGAGTTCAAGGGTGAGACCCTATATATAAGGGTTAAGTTCAAAGGATCATATACTCTGTTTTCTCCCTTCTTCGTACCAACACTGGACCAATATCAGATGTATGAATGCCATGTAGGCCTGGGTTATACCAGGATCATCTCGGAATTTTACGACATAAGGACTGAAGTGCTTATTTTCGTACCTATTAAGGGGAACAGAGAGATAAGGGATATAAGAATAACTAATCTAAGGGCTGTCCCTGTGGAGATTGATGCAGTTCCGATTGTTGAGTATACACATTTTGACGCATTGAAGCAGCTTATAAATGGGGATTGGGTCCCCCAGACTATGCAATCCAGGTGCATTGAGGGGCAGAAGGGGCATAAGACTCTAATACAGTATGCGTTTATGAATAAGGCTGCCAGGGTAAATTTTTTCACTTCCAATCATGCTGTATCCTCCTTTGAAACAGAAAGGCGATATTTCCTGGGGGATAATGAGTATGGCACCTGGGAAAGCCCCTTAAGCTTGAATAATAATGAGCTTGGAAACCATGAAGCATTATGGGGGGACAATATTGCCGCATTGCTGCATCATATGGGGGTTCTGGAGCCGGGAGAGTCACGGAGAATCGTGACACAGCTAGGCCAGTGCAGGTCTTTAGAAGAGGAAAGCTTTAATACAGAGTACTATAGGAATACCGATAGGGTGGATGAGGAATTTTTAAAACTTAAATGCTTCTGGGAGGATTTTCTTTCAAGGCAGCAGGTGGAAACTCCGGATAAGGCCATGAATTCAATGCTGAATATACACAATCCCAGACAGTGCCATATAACTAAGAACTGGTCGAGATATCTATCCCTATATCAACTGGGCTTTGGTGCAAGAGGGATAGGCTTCAGGGACAGCTCTCAGGATGTCATGGGGATACTGGGCAATGAGCCGGAGGAAGGAAGGCTGCTAATTGAAAAGCTTCTTCAGGTTCAGAGGATGAACGGTTCTGCAATGCATCAGTTCAATCCCGTCACTATGATTGCAAATGAAGGGGATGCCGCGGAAGCAGAAGACAGACCGGGGTATTACAGTGATGACCACCTGTGGTTAGTACTTGCTGTCTGTGAATATATAAAAGAGACCGGTGATATAGCTTTTCTTGATAAAAAGCTGCCCTTCTATGAGAAGGATAAAAATGAAAGGCCCATTGAAGAGGGCACTGTGCTTGAACATCTTGAAAGAGCCATAGAGTTCACCCGAAACGACCTGGGGACCCATGGACTGCCTTTGTCGGGTTTTGCTGACTGGAATGATACAGTAAATCTTCCCAAAGGAGCGGAATCCTTTTTTACTGCCTGCTTGTACGGAAAATCCCTTAAGGATATGAGAGAGCTTATGGATTATATGGGGGACGAAATATCAGGAGCAATGTACGGCAAATATTACTCTGAGATTAAGGCAAGTGCAGACAAATGGGGCTGGGACGGTGAATGGTATATAAGATACTATGACCATGCAGGAAGGCCTTTGGGCTCCAAATCATGCAGTGCAGGACATATATATGTGAATTCCCAATCCTGGGCCGTGATATCTGGGTTTGCCTCCTCAGAGAAGGCAGAAAAGGCTCTTAATTCTGTCAGAAGGATACTGAATACCAGGAACGGCATAAAGCTGAGCTTTCCGGGATATAACGGATATGACCCGGAAAAGGGAGGTATCACGACGTATCCCCCCGGTGCCAAGGAGAACGGAGGCATATTTCTCCACTGCAATCCATGGGTAATAATAGCCGAAACCATGTCGGGCAATGGAAACAGAGCCTATGAGTATTACAGTCAGATAAATCCCGCAGGCAAGAATGCCTGTATTGATGAATATGAGTGTGAACCCTATTGTTATGCACAGAACATATTGGGAGATGAGCATCCCTTATTCGGCAGAGCGAGGAACAGCTGGCTTTCAGGAACAGCATCCTGGGCTTACCAGTCGGCGATGAAGCACATATTGGGGGTCCGTGCAGCATATAGGGGGTTGGAGATAGATCCCTGTATTCCGGACACTTGGAAGGAATTCAAAGCCGTAAAGCATTTCAGAGGTGCTGTATATGAGATACATGTAAAAAATCCGGAAGGTATCTCAAAGGGGATAAGGATGGTGAGAGTAGATGGGCAGCCTTTTGAAGGCTGTGTCATACCTGCTTTTGGAGACGGCGGGAGACATTTCGTTGAGGTGATAATGGGCAAGAACTCATATGTATAGGAGGTGAAGGGATGAAATACGGATATTTTGATGATGCAAACAGGGAGTATGTGATTACGACTCCAAAGACTCCTTTTCCGTGGATAAACTATCTGGGGCAGGAGGAGTTTTTTTCACTGATTTCAAATACGGCAGGTGGTTATTGTTTTTATAAGGATGCGAGACTTAGAAGGTTGACCAGATACAGGTATAACAGCATCCCCTGGGACAATGGAGGGAGATACTTTTATATAAATGACGGAGGCAGTGTCTACTCCCTTACATGGATGCCCGTAAAGCAAAAGACGGAAAGTTATGAATGCAGACATGGCCTGGGATATACCAGGATAAAATGCCTGCAGCAGGACATTGAAAGTGAGGTGCTTTTTATGGTACCTCTCAAGGACAATGCTGAACTGCACCATGTAAGTCTTATGAATAAGGGGGATAAGGTAAAGGAGCTGATATTGTTTTCCTTTATAGAATTCTGCCTTTGGAATGCTTATGATGATATGACCAACTATCAGCGTACTTTGAACATCGGTTCTGTTGAAGTTGAGGGCAGTACAATATACCATAGTACTGACTACAGAGAGAGAAGGAATCACTATTCCTTCTACAGTGTAAACAGGGAAATTGAAGGGTTTGATACTGAAAGAGATTCCTTTCTAGGGCAATTCAACGGTCTCCACGAGCCGGAAGCAGTAATGGAGGGGAAATCACGCAGCTCCATTGCACATGGATGGAACCCAATAGCATCCCACAGTATCAGGATAAAACTTGAACCCGGTGAGAAAACGACACTTATTTTTGTACTGGGATATGTTGAGTGCAAGGAGAATGAGAAATGGGAAGCGGGAGGAAAGATAAAAAAAACAGGGACTTATAGGCTCATGAAAAAATATGCAGATGACAGATGTGTGAGGTCAGCTTATGACAAACTGAAGGAGTATTGGGATGGCCTGCTTTCGGGATATGTACTGGACAGCAGCGAGGATAAGTTAAATAGGATGGTGAATATTTGGAACCCTTACCAATGCATGATAACCTTCAACATGTCAAGAAGTGCTTCCTATTTTGAGACAGGAATTGGAAGGGGAATGGGCTTCAGGGATTCAAACCAGGATATATTGGGTTTTGTCCATATGATTCCTGAGAGGGCAAGGGCAAGGATATTGGAGCTGGCTTCGACTCTGTTGGAGGATGGAGGTGCATATCATCAATATCAGCCGCTTACCAAAAAAGGTAATAATGAAATAGGAGGCGGCTTCAATGATGATCCGCTGTGGCTGATACTGTCTACAGTGGCATATATCAAGGAAACCGGAGACTACTCAATACTTGAGGAGAAAATCCCCTATAATTGTGATGAAAATAGACTGGGAACAATGGAAGAGCATTTGTGGAAAGCCTTCAACCATACTGTGGAAAATTTGGGGCCACACGGGCTGCCATTGATCGGCAGGGCAGACTGGAATGACTGCTTGAATCTCAATTGTTTTTCGGCTAATCCCGACGAATCCTTTCAGACCTGTGACAACAGGAAGGGAAGGGTGGCGGAATCAGTGTTCATTGCAGGATTGTTTGTCTATGCCGGAAAGGAATACAGCAGATTGTGCATGCTGCTCGGACTGGAAAGGGAGGCAGCTGAAATATCCGCTCAATTGGAAAAAATGCAGGAGAATGTTATCAGGTATGGTTATGATAAGGATTGGTTTCTTAGGGCCTATGACTATTTTGGCAACAGGATAGGCAGCTCGGAGAATGAGGAGGGGCAGATATTCATTGAACCTCAAGGCTTATGTGTGATGGCTGGTATAGGTGAGGAGAATGGCATGGCACTGAAAGCCCTGGATTCAGTATATGAAAGACTTAACACCAAATACGGCCTGGTGCTGCAGAACCCTGCCTACAGTGAATACAGGCTGAACCTGGGTGAAATAACCTCATATCCTCCGGGCTTGAAGGAGAATGCAGGGATATTCTGCCATAACAATCCCTGGGTCATGATAGCTGAGACAAAGCTGGGAAGAGGCAGCAGGGCTTTTGAATATTACAGCAGGATCGCTCCTGCATATGCTGAAGAAAGAAGCGATATTCACAAAATGGAACCCTATGTGTATGCACAAATGATTGCAGGAAAGGATGCTCCAAACCATGGGGAAGCTAAAAATTCATGGCTTACCGGAACCGCAGCCTGGAACTATGAAGCGGCAACTAAATGGATATTGGGCATAAGGCCAGACTATGAAGGCCTTGTTGTTGACCCGTGCATACCAAATGAATGGGAAGGCTTTTGTGTCACAAGGAAATTCAGAAATGCAACCTACAGAATAACTGTAAGGAATCCTAAGCATGTAAGTAAAGGCATAAAAGATATGAAAGTAGACGGTAAGGAGGCAATCAGCACTTTAATACCGGTATTCAACGACAATGCTATCCACGAGATAGAAGTGACAATGGGATAGGAATTCTGCTAAATATAACAGGGTATTTTAGATTAACGTGGTGCGGTTAACTTGTAGTCATTCTGAACGCAGTGAAGAATCTTCTGCTGATAAAGCTTGACCCGGGTAAGTACTGTAAGTATTCCTATAGGGTCATAGATCCTTCGCTTCGCTCAGGATGACATTTTTTTGCAGTTGATTAATTATATGAAGCCCTAATACCTTCTCTCCTGTACTCCCTTCGAAATCAAAAGCCCTTTTATCTGCTTCACTTCATCCCCGCTGCATTCCAGGATAATAGTCCCCAGGTCATAGGTGTGATACAGAAGGATACTGTCCTTCAAAGCAAGATAGCTCTCTATCCTTTCAAAAGGATACCAGCCTGCTGCATTCCCATAGCTGAAGGGAACCGAAAGCTCAAGTCTGAAGTCCATTCCATCAATGGCAATTCCTTTATCTGCGACATATATCTTCAATGTCTTGCTGTTTATGAGGAACAGCACTTCAATGACAACGGCAAGGACTGCAAGACAAACCAGTGACCACAGGTTCTCGGCAGATACCGCTCTTCTGTTCACCATGGGCATAAGCACTCCGATAATAGGCAGGGTAAGCATTATCAATCTGTCACGCATTTCAAAGAATCTTGCAGGGAAGATTTTAATTATATTCAGGTTTTTTATATGGCTCTTGACATACAAGTGCTTTAAAAGAGCTTGGGTATATAATGCTGTTATATATCCGGAAATATAGAATACTGCCCTTACAAAGACAATATTGGGAATACCCTCCATCACCCTGGTCGGGATGATAAAATTGATCAAAATAAAAAATAACAGGAAGGTAAAAAGGGATATTATAAATATTATGGTTTTCATTGTATTGCTCATTTATGTTCCTCGCTTTGCATTAAGGCGTTGGCATCAATCTTTGATATATTATAAATTATACCAAATCTTTATTAAAAATCAATTTGATGTATAATAGAGTTACTGTCAAGTAAACGTTGGCAACTTTTCTTCATACAAATTTCCTGTAAACATATGGACAAATTAGACCGCATATATTCCACGGTCCTATTGACAG
>JAWLHF010000002.1:0-56033 GCA_041690515.1 Clostridiaceae bacterium
TTATATCAATGATGAACAAAGCCAGGCAGTCGATATGGTTCTCTTGAAGTATCCTGATACATCCCTCGTTTATATCCTCAGAGCACTGCTTGCTGTACGAGTTAAGTGTATTATCATCAATTGCCTCTAACCCCACAATGATACCCTTTGTACCGATGTCACCCAGGCTTTTGATCATATCTTCGTTCTCAACTATGAAGTCAGCTCTGCTGTAGAATATGAAATTCTTCTTGATCCCCTTCTTTTTTATCAGGTCAATGAACCTGTTTACTCTTTCCCTGTCTATAAGAAACGTATCGTCTACTATGTGTATGTTATCGCACTGGATACCTTCTATTTCCTCTACTACCGAATCGATATTCCTTGCTGCATATTTCCCGTTGTTTATTTTCCTGCAGAAGCAAAAACTGCATTGATACGGGCAGCTATATGCTGTCTTGACTATTGCACATGGACTGTAGCCCAGGTATCTATAAGAGTTTTTATTCCTGTTGAAATGAGAACGGTCAGGAATAGGCAGCTCATCAGGGTCTATAGGCAGATGCTCATTGGTTATCCAGTCATTGTTCTTCCTATAGCATATTCCGCTGATATCCTCCAGCACCGATTCATCAAAGCCGGCACCCAATCTTAAAAGCTTTCTAAAGGGTACTAGAGAACTGGAATGGACAATATAATCAATTGTATCAGCAAAAAACCTTTCATAATTGACCTGTGCATGGACACCGCCGACAATAACTTTTACAGAGGAGTCATACTCCTTTACTGTTCTTGAATAATCCAGCATTACAGCTTCTTGAGTGATATATCCGCAAATAGCCACTATATCCGGCGCATAGGCATCCAACACATCCTTTAGATTCCTTTTATCAAAAAGAGCATCAAATATCTCGCAGTTCACCTTCTCCTCAATGGCTGCCGTATAAAGATACTCAAGCTCCAGGGGCTCCAGATTGATGACATTAACGTTTGCTATGATATTTAAGGCTTTTGGCCTGACCAATAATATATTCATTGAGTAATTCCTCCGGCTTTCAGTTCTTCAACATTTTCGTAAAATATTGCATAGTGATCTGCGACACCCCAAAGGACAGCTTCAAATTCTCCCTTATACCGTATTGCCTGATCATCAGAAGGAGGTTCTTAGGATTCATTGTCACCTTGTAATATACCTTCAATATATTGAAATAATATGCTCTTATACTCATTTTAGAAGGCTTTACAACCAGATGGGCCAAATCCCATTTCTCGTACTCCTCCCGCGGAATAAGCAGAGAATCCTTGTATTCAAGATAGGGCTCCGTCCCCGGCAGGGGAGTAAAGGGCTGCAGATTGATGAACTTGATACCGAGCTTCCTGATCCATCGGTATAGGCTGTCAAAATCCTTCTTATCCCAATCTGTACCTAGAATAAAAGTACCGTAGCACTCCACATCGTACTTTTTTAGAACTTCCATTGCGGCTTCATTGATACTGACAGAGCTTTTCTTATTGTATTTTTTCAGCTCCTCCTCATTGCCTGACTCCAGTCCGACAATTACCGCACGGAGGCCCCTCTCCGCAAATTTGCAGATGACATCCTCATTGGCTGCAATGAAGTCCGCTCTTCCATAGACGAGATATTTCTTATTTATATTCTGAGCCTCAAGCTGCCTGCAAAACTCCAGCAGCCTGGACCTATCCACCAGGAAGTCATCATCCACAATGTAGATTTCCTCCTCTGGTATGCCCTTCAGCTCCTCCAGTATATCCTCAAGCTCCCTGCAGAAGTACTTACCATCGGTGACTTTCCTGCAAAAGCAGAACCTGCATTCATAGGGGCATCCATAGGAGGTCTTTATCAATGTGCAGGGATTGTGGAACATATAGTAATATCTGCTTCGGTAAGCCTCAGTAAGGGTTCTGTCAGGATGGGGATACTGAAAGCTTGTTTCTTTGACGCATTCAAGGTGATTACCCCAGACTCCTCGTATATCCTCTGTGGTCAGGCCTTTTTCCAGTGCAGCTATGATTTCTCCAAAGGTCTTCAATCCATTTGCCTTTATAACATAGTCAATAAAAGGTGAGTCAAAATCCTCAGGCACTACTTCCGCATGAACACCCCCGACTATGATTTTGCAGGTCTTTTTTGCATTCTTTATCTCCTCTGAATATGCCTTTATCCTGTTTACATGGGCTATATAACCGGTAATTCCGACAATATCCGGATCATATTTATGGATGAAATAAGCCAGGGGTTTTTTCTCAATTATCATGTCTATGATCACAACCTGATGGCCCAGTCCTTTTGCATAAGCTCCAAGGTACTCCAGTTCAAGGGGCTCACATATCATTACCTTTTGCAGTCCTATGGTTTCCCCTTCAGGCCGTGGTCTTACAAGGAGGATTCTCATCGTCCACCCTCCTTCTTTAGTAAAAACAGGCAAATAGTAGGCATATAGAACTTTTCTTTGATTTTTACGATCTCAGTTTGAGCAAATCTGCTTTTTACCAAATCCAATATATCTTTGATAGAGTGATACTGTGCTTTGCTTGTTGTGAACTTTACAAAAAACATAGCTATATTGTCGTAGATGGAGTTTGCTGAAGCTTGTACCAGGAAAAGAATGCCGTCTTTTTTCAGGAGGCTGTGGAGTTTTTCCACCGCCTTGGACTTATCCTGATAATATGGAAAGGAATGAGAGCATATAATGAAGTCAAATTCTTCACTGTCACCTTCAAAATCATCGATATTGCTTACAATATACCGGGTCTCAGCATCCTGATCCCTGCATCTGTCTATCATCTTCGGGGAAATATCCACTCCCGTGTATTCAATATCAAAATCAGCAAAATTCCTCCGGAGCTCCCGCAATAATTGGCCGGTACCGCAGCCCATATCAAGCAGCTTATATTTCCGACCTGTTCTTAACATAGAAGCAAGAGCCTTTATGACTTCCCTTCTGCTAGGTCCCAAAGAATACTTTTGCACCCATAAGCGATCGTATTTGTCCGCCCAAAAATCCCAAACTATACTATTCAACCTGCTGCAACCTCCGCTTCATTAGACTTCTCCATTCTCAATCTCTAAAGACCGTAAGCCTGATATCCGGCATTTTATATGAAAACACCCTGCTGAACTTCTTTACAATCCAATTGATTGCTCTGTTACTATGATGTATATACAGATATTTCTCTTCCTGATGCGCTCCCAGCCTGCACTTCATTTCTTCTGCAGTCTGCCCCAGTTCAAGGGAGGTGCAGTCATTCTCTATTGCAGTCCTTACAAGATAGAGCAGCATATTCTGGTATAAGTCATATTTTTGATTCAAGCTGTAATCAAGGCCGCCGAAAAGGAATACCATTCTCCCATTATCTATCTTATACTGTACAAAGGCAATGGGTTCACTTTCCTGTCTGAATTCCACCACAACCGCCCCTGTCTGCCTAAAGAAATCAATAGGCAGCTTTTCAAGCTTATACTCGGATTTGTCGTATACCTGTTCATATAAACTGTACCTCTTGGTATCAAACTCTTCCTTAATCACTTCAACAGTAAGGGCCTTCGACTTTTTAAGCGCCTTCTTGTATCGATAACGGTAATGGCTTCTGAGAGCCATCAGATACTCTTCAAAGGAATGCCACTTTATGCTCATTATGCAGTTTGGAAGAGTATAGCCTTTTGTGAAGCCCAAAAAATCCAGGTCGTCTGCTGCATTCAATATTAACTTTGCACCCTTCAGTCCTGTTAAATACTCTTTTATCTCGGCTCTTCCATCCCCTATGAATCTATATCCGGGTTCTGCTACTGAGCAGGGAATGCCGATGACTGTAAGCGGCAGGTAAAAATGAAGCCTGCTATAGCAGAATATATCTATCTTTAAAAGATATTTCACAAGAATAGCATAAATTCCGTTTTCTCTGAAAACAACATATTCCTGTCCGCAGGGATTCACCCTCTCCAATAGGGTCAGGTTTTCCTTGTGCAGAGCAATATTGCTTCCTGCTATCTTGTCCCACTCTGCCGGGAGCTTCTTTGCATGTTCATATACTTCTATCATAATGCCTCCGGCAAGCATATCTCATAAGCCGTATAATGCTTGTATTCCTTCTCCAGGAGCTTAGCTCCAAGGTTTCTGGACTTATAATTCTCTTCAAATATCCAGCTGGTTTCATAAGCGGCATATCTATGAGCATTTTTCTTATAGCATTCATGAAACAGGCCAAGTATTGCACCGCTGTTCTGATACTCCGGAAGCACCGCAATTTCAACAATCTTCAGCTTTTTTATTCTTTTTGAAAACAGTTTGCTCCTGATATAGGCACCAATTCCTATTGTCTCTCCATAGCCTAGGAGTTCATTAAAGTCCGGATACCACAGCATGTATCCCACAGGCCGTTCTCCTTCCTGAACAAAAATAATATTCTCTTCCTTTATGAAGTGCTTCAATTCCTGAAAAAGCTCATAATCCTCCTGATAGCTCCGTTCAAAATAAAAGGGATGCTCTTTAAAACATATATTATTCAGGTCGGTATAGATTTTCATTTCAGCTCTGAAGTCCTTGAAATTCATATGACGGTAATTGAACCTTCTATTGATCCGCTTCAGCAGCTTCTCATACTTTTCAAAGCTCAACGTACTCATGCTGCCCCAGTAGGAAACCATATCATGCTGCTTTGAAGCATATTTGCTGAAATAACTTGCATAATAGTCCGGCGTATAGCTGCTGCCAAAGCTTATGTCCGCATCATGCCTGTCACATAAGAATCCGATACCGTAATTGACATGGCCGTTCAGCCCGATAGATATTTTCTCAAGGCCTCTTTCCCTGCACAGCTGTTCGGCCTCTTCCATGATAAGGTCAACTGCCTCCTGACAGTTCTCCAAAGCTTCAAAAAAAGCGATTTGCAATGTCTTGTCATAGTTCCCGGAAATAATGTATATGCATGCTGCAATTATTGAACCCTCATTTTTCACCATAACTGGGATAATATCAAGGCTGCTGCAAAATACTCCCTGTTTGTACAAGAACTGTTTTAAGACCGGCGTTGAGCTATCCTTATAATTGGGAAACCTGCTGTAAATTCCCCTGACAAACCTTATATAATCTTTATAATCAGTCTTACTGCATCGAGACAATTCCATCCTGCACACCCCATCCCGGTTTTTGTGACTATATTACATAATTCGACTACAATAATGATTATCCTGCTATTTGGATAAGCTATGACTGGCAGTAGCCTCTCTAATCTGCACAATATGCGGACGTGCAATGCGTGCCCCTACAATAATAAAAAAGCACAACATTGCCAAGGGGCATAGTTATGCTTTAGTTACATCCTCTTAAGTTTTCAAAATCAACCATGGTGGGGGATACGGGACTCGAACCTGCGACTTCCACCTTGTGACGATGGCACTCTAACCAGCTGAGTTAATCCCCCACTGATCTATGACAATCCATTGCTTATATATATTATAACTCCTACTTCTATTATTATCCATATTTTTTTATTTTTGTTAATAAAAATACTATTCAAACCTCACTGTCTTCAATCCCACGGCAAAGAAAAGCACTCCCATTGCTAAAAGTACAATAGTGGGAAACACCGCTGCCTCAAAGCCCATGCCTTTACTGGCTATGCTCTCCATACCCTGCATTGCCCACTTTTGCGGTGTAAGCTCTGCCAAAAAAAGCAGCAGCTTGTTGTTGACTATCTCCAAGGGCCACATGCAGCCTCCCAGCATTGAGGTGCTGGTCAGTACCACCGGAGTAATTGAAGTCAGTTGTCCCTGGGTCTTAACTACACCAGACATCATCAGCCCCATGGAAGTAACGGTGAATACAAATGCAGATGCAACCATCAGGACCCCTGCTACACTGTTTCCCCAATCCACTCCCAGCAGATACCTTCCTCCCAGTATCAGCACGCCTATCTGAATGAAGCCGGTGATATATGCAACTATCATGGTGCCTCCCAGTATCGACGCTTTGGATACCGGAGAAATGAGCATCCTCTGCCAGGTCTTGTATTGCCTGTCACTCAGTATTGTTCCTATGCCGAAGACCATGGTATACATGGAGAAAAATATGGAGAACCCTATCATTGAATGCTTAAGATTATCATAGCTGGTATCACCGCCTGTCTCGGCAGCCTTGGCTGTTACCTTAACAGGTCTCTTATATTTCCATGCCTCCATCACATTCTTATATGCAGAGGCCTTTACCTCTTCCACATCAGCAGCAGGCTTCTCTCTGTGGATGAAAGCTGCAGTGATATCGGCAATCCGTACTCCTCCGGCCATCTTAGCTGCAATACCTGATGCCAGCTTCTGAAGAGTCAGGATGAGTGTGTCATCCTTGACCTTTATTATACCAATGGAGACCTCGTGGCCGTTTCTTATATCCTCTTCAAAACCTTTCTGAATCACAAGTGCCGTAAGTACATTTCCCTGTTCAACTTCCTCTGCTGCGCCTTTCATGTCGGAATCAACAAAGCGGAAACCATTGTTGTTCTTCAGTTCGTTGACAAATACTTCAGAATAACCGCCCTTATCCTCATTTACAATAAGGACCGTAGGCCTGAACCCATTGAGGGAAGCACCAAATATGGCGGTAAGTCCAAAAGCCATTATGGTCATAAGTGCGAAAACTCCGATATCCTCTCTAAGCCTTAACAGTCTTAGCCTTATTATACTTAACATCAGCCGTCTCCCCTTTCCCTCCAAGTATAAGTACCGCAAGCGCCGCAAACAAAGCCCCAATGCCGGTCAAGGCAGCAATATGACTTATGATGTCTGCTGTACCATAGCCCATCATGATCTTGAGGTATGCCTTAAGAGCTATGCCGTTGAGGGATAGGACACTCAGCTTTCTGAACATTACAGGCATTATATCTATTGGGAAAAAGCTCCCTCCCAGAAGAGCCATTGTCTGTATTATTGCAGTCTCAAATATTCCGGCCATTTTGTAATTGCCTGCCCTATATGTTGCAGCTGCAACGGCAATACCTATACCGGCAACTGCAAATGCGGCAGATACGCTTATGAGTATGATCGGATATAAGTTACCCCACCGGACCTTTAGTGCATAAGTGGAGAATGTGATCATTACAATTACCTGAAGCAGCGCTATCAGGAATACTGTGAAGAATTTTCCCGCAAGTATTCCAAGTCTGGGTGTACCTGCTATTATCATCCTTTGATAGGTAATGTTGTCTTTTTCCTCCAGAAGCATCCTTCCTCCATGTCCGGCTGCAAACAGTATAAACATTGTCAGCATCGCGGCTGCATAATAATCTGCACTGGAGATATTCCTTCTGCCCTCTACTACTATATCATCAAGGTTTACCCTTATATTTCCGATTGCATTACTTATACCTTCCATTACTTCTTTCATTCCGCTAAAACCATTGTCGCCAAGCTCATAGGCCATGGCGGCTTCTATAAGTACATTCTTTCCTATAACAACCGAAGACATGGCATCGGAATATGCTTCAATAATAGCTTGAACTATCTGCCCGTTTATGCTCCTGTCAGGATGGGTCAATACTCCTATATTAACCTTGTTTCTGAAAGGAGTGAGAAGATTGATCTTCATATCATATATGAACTTTGGCGGCAGAAGCACTACAGCAGAAACCTCCCCCTCATCCAGCAGGTCGTATGCCCTGCTTTCTTCCTCTATCCTAAAATCTATGATTTTTGCAACTTCTTCACTTTCCAAAAAATCCTCAAGAAACATCTTCTCCGGTTCAACATCAGCTCCTGAAACTCTCAGCTCCTCAGCTGCTTCTTTGCCTATGCCCTGGGAAAGCAGGCCGCTTTTCAGCATGTTGTCAAAACTTTTCACATCCATGTCCTTATCATATTGCTTCACAACAGCTATGTTCACTTTGCTCATATTCCCGATTTCTCCGCCCATGAAGGTACCTTTTAGGGCAAAGCTCAATATCACCATGAGTATCAGTGGCATAGCCAAAATTATAGCCATGGCCTTTTTATCACTAAGTATGGTTTTCAGATCCTTAATAATAATACTTATAACCTTCATACCCATTCTCCTTAATCCCTTAGGGCTTTTCCCGTCAAGTGAAGGAAAACCGCTTCAAGGTTAGGCTTCTTGACGTCTATTGAGGATATACGCCTTCCATGACCTGTTACCTGGGAAATAATCTCCCCCAGAGCCATATCTATATTTTCACCGGATACCGCTATTTCATCCTGTATCAGTTCTGCCCTTGACACACCTTTAATCGATCTGAGGGTTTCCAATATGTTCTTATCCATCCTATCCAGCCTCAGATTTACCTGTGTCTCTCCTTTTATCAATTCCACCAGCTCCTCCTGGGAACCGGAAGCTATTATCCTGCCTTGATCCATGATGCATATACGGTCACATAGGAATTCAACCTCTTCCATATAGTGGCTGGTGTATATAATGGTCATCCCCTGCCTGTTAAGCTCCAGCACAGTATCAAGTATATGGTTCCTGGACTGTGGGTCTATTCCTACCGTAGGTTCATCCATTATAAGCAGCTCCGGCATGTGCAGCAGTGCAGCTCCAATATTCAACCTTCTTTTCATTCCTCCGGAGTATTTATCCACTCTGTCCTTCAAACGTCCGTTAAGTCCTATGACCTCCGATATTTCATTTATCCTTTTCTTCAATCCGGAGCCCTTGAGACCATAAATGCTTCCCCAGAAGGTCAGATTCTCGTAGCCTGTAAGTGTAGGATACAAGGCTATATCCTGAGGGACAACCCCCAGCTTCTGCCTGATAGCCTTTGGATCTGCAATTATGCTTTTACCTTCGTACAATATGTCTCCATCTGTAGGAGATATCAAAGTGGATACTACAGAGATGGTGGTGGACTTCCCTGCACCGTTGGGGCCAAGCAGCCCAAACACCTCGCCCCGTTTCACATCAAAGCTGATGCCGTCCACTGCCTTTACAGCTCCAAAGTTCTTATACAGCTTCTCTACCTTTAACAATGTCATGTCTCTCACCCTCTTAACCCTTATTATCAAACAGGTCTTTCATTATCGGCGGCATTTCCTTATCTATTTCGTCCATATCCACCGTATTCTCTTCTGTCAATACAGGGCATTCAAATTTCTGCTCCTTGTTTATATCCCAGTTCTTTATATCCAGCCTGTAACTGATTCCGGATATGCTTGCAGGCGTTATTTCCTTTTTCTTTAGCTCAAACTCAATTAATTCATTTACGATATATCCGTCAATATCCACATAGGCAGTATAGTTGAAGTTCTCTACCGTATTTTTTTCCATATCCTCGCCGACATCTGAAAGCAGCTTCTCAAAAGAAGTATCCTCCAGGCGGCTTACATACTTTCTGAAATTTTCTTCATAGTTCCTTTTGAGCTTTTCATCCTTTGACAGTATATCCAGAGCATCCTTTGCCAGACTCTTTATCTGTTCATCCTTCAATCTGATGGTATACTCGGTGGTCTTCACCTCTCCGTCAGGAGTAGTAAGGACAATATCTTTTCCTTTGAATACATCCTCTTTTTTCAATAGCCCAAGCCACTTCTCACCAAGTCTGGCCTGAGTCTCTTCATTAATCATGACCCCATCCTTTTCCAGCTTCTCCACATCAAGGGGAGCCTGCATTTCATCAATTCGCATATACTTGCCCAGGACTGGAAGCTTCATGACTATCTCATCACCATTTATATAAATATCCATATCAAAACCCAGTCCTCCCAGACTCAGATAGTTCCTGATTATCCCCAGTCCCGCTTCATCATCAAAGGAAGCACTGAAGCTCCCCCTCATGTCCTTTAAGTAGTTAAGCTCCTTTATCTGCTCATTCGACATCCCTTCGGTGTTGAATTCCATTATTACGGAGAATTCACCCGATGTCTGCCCCTTTTTGATCTGCTCCGTCTTTTCCGCAGCCTTCTTATAGTCCTCGAGGCTGTCAAAACTGCAGCTTGTAAATGATACCGCCATCAGCAGGGCAAATATAGCAACAAAAATTCTTTTCATTTAAATCCCTCCATAATTATTTGCAGTATCATTCTACAGCAAAGAAAACACCTTTTCATGTATCATAAATCACATATCGGGCAGTGCACCCTATGACTTTTTGCACAAAAATAGAATGATGCGCAATATTCGGACGGCCAGTGGCCGCCCCTACGGATTTCATTGTTATTTTGTAGGGGCGCGCATTGCGCGTCCGTTTATGTACGCATTCTTCAGGGCAGGCATGGAAACCTGCCCCTACACATAATACAAACATAGCAATGAGGGGGCGGTTTCCATACCGTCCCGTTAATAACACATCATAGTTGCGGGTGGTACAAGAAATGCTTCGAAGCCCTGCATAAACACCCGAAACTCACAACAGGACCCCTGAGGCATGACCCAGTGCCTGCGTCTCGCAACCAAAAATGCGACTGCGTCGCATTTTTACCCTACAAATCATTTTTTATAGTAAACACCGCCAGCTGCGTCCTATCCCGAAGATCCAGCTTTATCAGCACTTTTGTTATATGATTCTTCACTGTGCCCTCGCTTAAATACAGCTCATCGGCAATTTCCCTGTTGTTTTTCCCTTCTGCAATCAATCGGCATATCTCAAGCTCGCGCTCAGTTAGGAGCTCCATCCTTGGATCCTTTTGCCTATCCTTACTGCCTTTTGCAAGCTCTGAGAATTTATCAAGCACCTTTATTGCAACTTCCGATTGTATAAGTGCTCCGCCATTATGTACCGTACGCACAGCTTCAGCAATTTTATCAGGGGAAGTATCCTTCAGTAGGTAACCCGAAGCTCCGTTTTTCAGTGCATCATATATGTATTCATCATCATTGAAGGTGGTAAGGACGATTATACGGATATCAGGAAAATCCCTTTTTATCATTTTTGTGGCATCAACTCCATCGACCTCCGGCATCTTGATATCCATCAGCACCACATCGGGGCGGTTCCATTTACACATCTCATATGCCTTTCTGCCGTTATTGGCAGTTCCGCATATCTGTATGTCATCTTCCTTTCCAAGTATCAACCTGAGTCCCTCAACCAAAATATCCTGGTCGTCTACCAATAGTACTTTTATCATATTTATACCTCCCGATGTTTTTAGCCGAGATACAAGACACCCTTTATATAGAACCCATCCGCGGATCCAAACTCCACCTTACCCCTAAAAGCCTCCACTCTCTCCCTTATGCCTTTAAGTCCGTATCCTTCCTTTATATCCACCGCCCCATTACCATTGTCCGAGACTCTAAATGCAATGGATCTATCAGTATACTCAAGGCATACGCATATCTTTGCTGCCTTCCCGTGACGTACCGCATTGGTCAATGCCTCCTGTATTATATGGAATACTGCGATATTTGCAGAGGTGTCCTTTACAACATGCTCACCGCTCATCTCCAGCTCTATTTCCGCCCCTGTCCTTGCAGAGAATTCACTGATCAGCTTTTTTAATGATTCTGCAGGAACATCGACTGCCTCTGATCCTCTCAGAGTCTCAACAACCTCCCTTATTCCCGAAAGGCTGTCCTTTGCTGTCTTGACGGCATTACAAAGCAGTTCCTCAGCTTTTGCCAAGTCCTCCTTCATAAGATGCTCTGCCATCTGAAGCTGCATGATAAGAGCTGTCATATTATGCCCCAAGGTATCGTGTATATCTCTTGCAATCCGGTTTCTTTCCTCAACGACATTAAGCCGGTTTACTTCTTCAGTATACTGCTTCAGCTGCTTGTGGGCATCTAAAAGCTCCTTGTAGAGAATATCCTTCCTTTCCCTTTCTTCTCTGTTGTGTTGTGCAAAACCGGTAGTCACCAATATGAGGATATTTACCATAAGGAAGAATGATAATTGAGAAACACTGGAAAGGTCGAATTTATAATAAATAAGGTATGCATATTTTATTAGCGATACCAGAACTGCTGCTGCTCCTATTATGATACCCCTTCTAGGTTGCAGGGTAAGAGCTGCTTCAAGCAATATTATTATATATAAGGAATGCAGAAAATAGTTGATAAGCAATCTGGAATTGTACTCAAGTATATATACCAGTAATATATCAATGATAAAGGAAAGATAGTACAGGGTACTGCTTCTCTTGATAAAAATTCTGCCAATACCAACAACAAGCAAAAGAACAAAAATCGTGACAATCACCAGCAATCTCTGCTGCTGTGCATTTTCAAAATATACAGCAACACAGAACAATATGACCGACGCAATGATTTTTAGCAGGTAAAGCAGTTTTACGGTCTTTCCCATACTCCTTCCCCCTTCTATAAATTTGTATTCTTAGCAATCATTATACAATACATACTGCGCCACATCTACTTCATATGGATATAAAGAACCTTTTAAGCGCTGCAAAATTTGTATCCGCTTATTGTTTTTGCTATAATTAAGTCGTTTAGATATAGGGGGTCTTGCTATGTTTTGGTACTTTTTATATGCCATAATCCTTGCAATATTAACAGTATCAGGCTTCTATTTTTCGGACTTGATCATCCATCCGAAGACATTGAGCCGTGAAAGAACTCTTCAAACAGAATGTGAAAATGGGAATATGAGCAGGGAGGCTTTTGACTGTCTCATCAAAGAGGAAGTCAGAATAAGCTCCCGATACGGTTATGATTTGTATGGATTGTACTTTCCCAATGGCAATTCCAAGAAAACCGTGATTATATGTCATGGCATAACCGTTAATATATATACCTCAGTAAAATATATGGATTTGTTTATGAAGCGAGGCTTCAATGTTCTGCTGTATGAACATCGGAACCATGGAAAAAGCGGTGGAGATAATACCACCTTCGGATATTATGAAAAGTATGACCTTAAAAGCTGCATAGACTGGGTAATTGAAAGACGTGGGCATGACAGCGTAATAGGGGTACACGGAGAATCCATGGGAGCTGCAATAGCTCTGCAGAGCTTAACCACTGACTCCCGGATATCCTTCTGCATAGCGGACTGCCCTTTCTCAGATCTTTCAAAACTTTTGAAGTACAGGCTTAAAGTGGAGTACAAGCTTCCTTCCTTTCCTGCAATACAAATCACCAGCTTATTTGTATGGCTGCGCACAGGTATGAAGCTTAAGGATGTATCTCCTATAAGGGATGTGTCAAAGACTGAGATCCCAATACTATTCGTACATGGAAAGGAAGACCTGTATATCCCTGCTCAAATGAGCATAGATATGTACAACAGCAATAATGGCATTAAAAAGCTCTATCTTGCGCCAAATGCCAGGCATGCAGAAGCGTTGCCAAAGAATAGGAATGAATATGACAGCCTAGTAGGGGATTTTCTTAACGAAGTAATTGGCTGAATATAGCAGAAATAGCAATACCTCTGAGATTGGGATTCTCAGAGGTATTATTAAACAAATATAAATAATCAAAAACTATTTTGTGATATAAAGCATCTAATATATAGAAGGAGGTTTGCAGAGCCGTGAAATACGATAAAGAGCAATTCACAGAAGCAATAAAAGAAGTAAAAGATCAGGCATACCGGATTGCATTCTGTTACCTTCACAGCGAAGCGGACAGCATGGATGCGGTGTGCAATGCGGTAGAAAAAGCCTTTATTCATATAAATAAACTGAAAGACAGCACTAAGTTCAAAACATGGTTCATACGTATCCTTATTAATGAATGTAAACAGCAGCTCAAAGCCAATAAAAGGGTGGCTTATATTAAGAACTCCGCTGAGGTTTGCACCCTTGAAACTGATATGGATGCAAAAATGGATCTGGAGAAATTGATCAGCAAGCTTCCATCAACAGACAGAATTCTCATCTACATGAAATATTACATGGGTTACACTTTGGAGGAAATCGCACAAGCAACAGATATGCCCTGTGGATCTGTAAAGACAAAGATATACAGCAGCTTGAAAAAGCTCAGGCTTCAACTGGAAGCAGGGGAGGTGCAAGCATGATGCATGATGTGAATAATGAAGAAGCTATGCTGGATGATTTCATGAAGAGCATAAGCAAAGAATCCATCCCTGTACCCGAAGAACTGGAAGACCGTATAATCCGGCGGATCAGCCACTTAAAGCCCAAAAGACACTATGGGAGGAATATAGCCGCAGCAATCATCGTAATATCCATGCTGTTTGTTGCAGGAGTCAAATTCAACCCGGTATTTGCATCCTATGCGGCATCCATTCCGGGTTTGAAAAATGCCGTAGAATGGCTGACAGGAGATAAAGGTATAAAAAATGCCCGCAGCAAAGGCTATAAGGGCATGCAGGATATGACCATCGTGGAAGGTGATTATACACTGATACTCCAGAATATAATAATGGATGAAGACAGGATATACCTTACCGCAGCAGCAACAGGGGGAGAAATAACGGCTATGCTGGAAAAGAAGGCGTATGCAGAAGCAGTTAGAGCAAATACAGGGGAAGATTCAAAGCCTGACCTTGAGGCATTGTACTTAAGAGTTAAATTCATTGACTTTGAGAATTCGGGTGCATCTATTGAAGGAGGATCGCAGGAGACCTTTGCAGTAAAAGTGGAGAAAGTATTTGAAAGCGGTGAAATGCAAAGCTTCCTGAGCAAATCTCCAGACTCGCTGAATCTTGTGGTGTCCATTATGAGAGGGCAGGAATCGATGTATTCCTTTGCTCCCATATCCATACCAATTAATGAATCAAGCTTTATGACTTCTAAAGTGTATGAATCAAACGAACAACGCAGCTTTGAACATACCTCCGTAACCGTGGATCAACTGACTGTTAGTCCTACTCGCATGAGACTGGATATTCATTTTGACATGGAAGATGGTTATTCCTTCACCGGATTTGAGAACCCAAGGCTTGAAGATGAAAAAGGAAATGTCTATAAGCCTGAAGGACTCATGAGCACTTACAATAGTCCCGAAGAGAGAAGTCTATACTTTGTTCCCTCAATCTACTTCGATAAGCTTCCTAGACACCTATGCTTCCGCTTCGACGGCATTAGGATAGCCAGTGATGAAGGAAGGCAGTTCACGCTGGCACTTGATGATATGTATCCCAAGGAGTTGGAATATATGGGACAGCCAATTACCATAAACAGGTTTTTCTGGGCGGAAGGAAACGGGTTGACAATAATTGCAACAGTATCTGACAAAAAAACAATGAAAATCCAAGGTATTCGTGAAGTTGATTACCACGGAAGCACTGGCTCCAGCGACTATGAGGATAAGATCGAATCCTATATGTACGATATTGATAGAAGAGATAAATATGACCTGGAATTTGACTACCCAGGTTACTTCATACCTGCCGATACCTTTTGGGAGATTCCTTTAAAATAGGGCAAAGCCGCTCAGACTTAATTGACTGAACGGCTTTTTTATTAATGATACTGTGACCAGACTACCCAGCCTTCTTTTGTTTTTGCAATGAACAGCTGTCCCTGGGACATGCTTGCGCTTAACTGTGCAAGATCGGGGAAGTACAGCTGTACTATCCAGGTATTCTGATATACCTTTTCCGAGGTATTTGCCTTTACTATGTCCTTCCACCCTCCCGGAGACTGCGGAGCTATAGCAACAGATTGAACCTCATAATTTTCAAATTCCTTGTCCTTATATCTGGTCTTGACTATATCATCAAGTACTTTTTTCAGATTTTCCTCATCCTTTGCCGAAGCTTTCATCACAAGATTATCACCAGGCGGGTTAAATCCATTGTCTATAATCTCTGCTGATACCTCTTCAAAAGGCATAAATGAAAAAATCAGAATTACCAATGCAGCAGCCAGACTGGCAAGAGCAAACATCCATCCATGCTTCTTTCTTCTGTTCTTAACTCTTTCAGGCTGCTTTACAGATATTTCTGGTACCGGTACATGCCTATCCACAACATCAGGCAGATCCTTCAGTATATCATCCAATGGTCTCTTCATTTCATCCCCTCCAATATTACCTTCAATTCCTTACGTGCACGGCTTAGTCGGCTTCGTATCGTACTTGAGGCTGTACCAAGCTCTACTGCGATCTCCTCTGCATTGAAGCCCTGGTAGTAGGTAAGAATTATGACTTCTCTGTGATGCAGCGGGAGCTTTGTAATAGCTTCCAGAACCTCTGTATCTTCATACATTTCATTTCCCGTATCAACCAGCTCATCCGGAAGCTCAGTCTCCGGATGTCTTATCTGCGTTCTCAGCTGATTCCGTGCCCGGTTGATGGTGCTTCGTACAAGCCACGCCTTAGCATTGCGGATGGCATCAAGATTCTTATATGCCGATAAGAAAACCTCCTGGCTTATATCCTCAGCCAGATGCCTGTCATTGGAATAGAGATAAGCTAGACGATAAACCATTGAACCATATTGCTTTATCAGTTCATCAATTCCTTTCACTTCATCCTCCTCCTCACTTATAAAGACACCGGAGAATGCAGAAGTGTTGCATGACTGCTAAAAATTATTTCTCCCATACTTCATCTGAAAGCTTTTCTATTTCCGCCTTAAGTCTATTGGTTTCATTATCATCAAGCATGATGATGACATCCAATACATCTCCCTCGTGGGCTTCCACCGGAAGAAAGACTTTTGGAACATTTAGTACTTTATTGCCATATTCAACAACCGCATAGTCACCCTCAAATCGATCAACAATACACTGCATCATTATCCCTCCAAATAAAACTTCCTATTTGCTGGACGGTCTAAAACCCGCCTCCTGTGCTTCTTTTTCTGTCTTGAACCACTTTTCCGGAATGGTTTTGTCATAATACGCACCTTCCGGAAGGTGATATATCTTTTCTCCCTTGTTGTTGATATTTCCTTTTATCAATCCATTTCCCACAGAATCCACATAAGACTTCAGGACGCTTGAATTCTCTGTACCGTACATATGACTCCCAGGATTTACATTGACGCTTATGCTTTTCCCATCGCTTTCTGCTATGATTGTCCCCTGCTCATCAGTCCTGTATATAGCAATGTCTTTGTTCTCCAGCCTCTCCATTGTCTCCTTGTGGGGATGTCCATAATCATTTCCCTTACCTGCCATAATCACTGCATACTTGGGGTTCACCGCTTCAAGGTATTCTGGTATCGTAGAAGTGGAGCTGCCATGGTGGCCGACTTTTAATACATCCGCTTTAAGCCTGTCTTTCATATCGCTTTTCAGAATATCTCTCTCACTTACCTCCTCTGCATCTCCCTGAAAGAGAAAACTGGTTTCCCCGTATGTTAATTTCACCACAGCACTGTGGTCATTAAGATTATCATAATCAGAGACTACAGGACCTACGAATTCAGCAGTCATTCCGGTAAGCGGTATGGTCACTCCCTTTACCGCAGTCGCAACCTTGACCCCTTTATCATTGACAGCTTCTAAAACATCCCTGAAAGTCTTCGTTGTATGAACAACTTTAGGCATATAGACCTTATCAACCTTAAAGCTCCTTATCACCGCATCCAAGCCGCCAATGTGATCCTCATGGGGATGGGTACCAACTACCGCCTTCAGCTCATTTATCCCCTGGCTTTTAATATAATTGACCACCAGCTCACTATCGCTATTGTTTCCTGCATCAATCACAATATTCTCATCCTCCGGTCCCTGTATGAGTATAGCATCAGCCTGTCCTACATCTATGAAATGCACCTTGAGTACCTTACCTTCTTGAATTCCATTGTGTGTTGAGGGTAATGCCGCTATGTTCCCGGCTGCTTCTTCAATGCTGCATGCAGTCATAACCAGGCATGAAGTCATAATAATCAACAATGCCAATATACTATACTTTTTCATTTTCTTTGTACCTTCCTTTGATAATTTCTACTTATATGGTATTTATGCTGCAGTAAAAAGATTCTAATTGCTTAAAATATGATATTTGCTCTCTATCAAATTTCTACATCATTCGACATTTCCCTTCTTCATGCAACAGACTACTATAGCGATTTCACCCGCTATTATAATGCCCCCAACCGCCATTCCCACTTCTATTATGTTCTCCGAATTCTCTTAGAGCATGATAGTAAAACTCCTCTGAGAATTAATTCTCAGAGGAGTTTTACTATCATAACTTCATTATAAATACATTATGCACATTCACTTTGATAACATATATTCAATAGCTTATCATTTTATAAAAGTTATCCACATATCCACAGGTGTTATTCTTAATAAGTTAATGGCACGCTTATTCTAAATATTGATGCTCGCATACCTCTTTATCTATGAAATTGCACTTATACCGGCAATTTTTGATATCACATTCCTTACAGCAAATGTTGTTCTTATCAAAGCAGCTGGATATGGCACATCTGAGCTGCTTTTTCACGGACTGTCCACGGGACGTTATGTCCACTTTTCCTACATATAAGCGCTGCTCGGCAGCTTGCTTCATTTTCTTCAAAGCCTTTACAACCTTTGATTCTGAAGAGTTATATCTCGAATCATCCTCTTTGCAGCAATTTGAATTCAAATAATCACCTCCGCAAATAATAGACATATAGTCCACTATTAACTTTATAATACTGGACTTTACGTCCATTGTCAACATTTTTCGTTCCTATTTGTCCACTTTAAGCCCTATTTGGACAAATTGTGTTAACATTTCATTAGTGAGGTGCATTTTATGGAATTCGGCGAAAGATTAAGAGCTTTAAGAGAAGAAAAAAACCTTACAAGGGAAGACCTTGCAAGAAAACTAAGTGTATCCTACTCAGCCGTATCAAAGTATGAGACCAATGTCAGATTTCCTGACAAAGGAGCTTTGATGAACCTGGCAGACTTGTTTGATGTGTCCCTTGATTATTTGTTATGCAGAAGTGAGATAAGGGAGACAGCGGATAACATTCTCAAAAAATCCAAGGAGCGTTTCCTGGTAAGCGCTCCAGAGAAGGCGTACAACACCGATGAGGATCTGACTCCTGAAGCCCTTGAGGAAATTGAGAAGTTCAAGGAGTATGTACAGCATAAGTACAGGAAAAAATGACAAGTATGGAGGTAATATAGATGAAAATACTGGCATTGCAGGGAAGTCCGAGAAAGAACGGCAACACTGCCGTATTGATGAATAGATATCTCGAGGGAGTAATGGATTCTGACAAGGATGCAGAAATAACCACGGTTTTTCTGCAGGAAAAGGATATAAGCGGCTGCACCGCCTGTGATGCATGCCGCAAAATAAATATAGGACAATGTGCCATAAAGGATGATATGCAGGAACTGTATCCCCTGTTCTGCCAAGCAGATCTGGTCATATATGCCACCCCGGTGTACTGGTGGAGTGTATCTGCACAGCTTAAGGCCTTTATGGACAGATGCTATGCACTGGGCTCTGTAGAAAACAGCTTCAAAAACAAAAGAGCAGCCCTGCTTATGACCTACGGAGGGGAACTCCCCAACAAAGGCCCCGAGCTTGTTAAGACCATCTTTGAAGAAATATGCGATTATAAAGATATGAAGCTTATAGATGTCTATGGCATATGTACGGACGACTATATGCCTTCAGCCGAAAATACTGAGGCTCTCAAGGATGTATATGAAATGGGTCTTAAGGCTTTGAAATAGTGTAAAGATAATGGTGCCGTTACAGAGCAAAAGAGCAAGTTTATCCAACTGCAACGGATAAATTTTCATATGCTGTATCCGGCACCATATTTTTAACTACGAGCTGATCTTTAATGTAAATTGCAATTTTCTGATTATCCTTACATACTGTAGAGCTATCTTATTGTCTACTTAAATTCCTCAAATCATATGCTGACGGACTTTGATAAACCCTCAGATCAAACATTGGAACCACTGCAATAATATGATCAAAAATGTCGGACTGCACCCTTTCGAAATTGCTCCATTCCGTACCAGCCGTGAAAACGTATACTTCAATAGGAAGGCCCTTTTCAGTAGATTGAAGCTGTCTTACCATCTGAGACATATTCTTATTTATCTTTGGATGGTTCTTTAGGTACTCCTCCAGGTATGCCCTGAAAACACCTGCATTTGTCAGCTGCATACCATTTACGGTATCTGCGCTGTCAACGCCAAGTTCTTTGTTATTGCTATTCATCTCTTTTCTCTTGTCATGCAGATAGCTTTGAAGGTACTGCATTTTTTCAAACCTTTCCAGCATCTCTTCTGTGCAGAATTTAATGCTGCTCATATCTATAATGATGTGCCTTTTTATCCGCCTTCCTCCCGACTCCTGCATTCCGCTCCAATTCTTGAAGGAATCTGTTATCAAGGCATAAGTGGGAATGGTGGAAATTGTTTTGTTCCAATTCCGGACCTTAACTGTATGTAAAGTTATATCTATAACATCACCGTCTGCGCCGTAAGAAGGCATTTCTATCCAGTCCCCCAGCTGCAGCATATTATTTGCTGTAAGCTGCACGCTGGCAACCAGTCCAAGTATGGAATCCTTGAATATAAGTGATACAATAGCAGTGGCAGCTCCGATACCACTTAACATGAACCATGGGGAGCGATTTAAAAGAAAACTAATTATCACTATGATCCCTATTATAAATACAACAATCTCTATAACCTGAAGATAGCCCTTTATTGGCTTGGCCTTATCCCCCTGCCGTCCTCGATAGATATCATCAATGGCATTAAGAAGCCTGTCCATACTAAGGAGAATAATCACAACCATGTAAGCAGCTGCTATTCTCTGTATCCAGCCTTGATAAGCGGGAAATACAGGTGCAGCCGCATGGACAACAATTCCCGGAACAATATTTGCCAGCTTTTCAAAAAGCTTATTATCCAATAAAACGTCATCCCACTTGCTTTCACTTTTTGATATATACGCTTTTACAGCTCTAAGTAATATCCTTCTTACAATCATATTTGCTATTGCACTAATAATCATTATTCCTGCAATCGCAAAGATATTAGCCAAAACAAGCGATAACTCTTCATTTACTTGAGAATAAATCAGCCATTCCCTAATTGATTCAATCAATTATCATACCTCCCTTTCGTAATATATCTATATAATAACACAGTGATCTCAAGGCCTCAACAGCACTCCACTTCGACTCCTTCCATCTATTTTCACCTGGAAGGGCTTATGGGAGCGTATCAGCTTCACATGCTCCAATTGAATGTGTGCAGGGGCTTTATCCAGCCAATCCCAATTTACATATTCCCCATTGTCATATCTGGTTCCTATATGCAGATATCCCATCCTTAATGATGTAAGGTTGTGATGAAAGTGGCTTCCCAAGGACGGCTCCACTGCAAGGGTGTCAATATCCGCTTCCACAACCACCTTTGCCTGGGACATCTGTGACCATGTCAGAGGTATCCCCAGTGACGGGTCGGAAGTCCCCATACGTCCAAAACCAATGATTATGCACTTGCGGTTCTCATTAAGCAGCTGCTTATTAAGAACATCAATTTCTGAGGCAATTATCCTTGTCTTTGTTATGTCAAAATTACTCCTGTCAACACAAATAATATCATAAAGTTCCTGATAGACTCCGTTTCCTATTGTATGCCGGCTTTCACATATAAGGCTCTCTTCAGGATAATTGTCTATCCTTACCTCCTCAGACTCCTTTCCCACCACTAACGGACGTACCTGAAGCAGATAGAATTCAGCCTTCTTGCTCTTATCCAATGGAATGTTCACCGCAAACTCTATTTCCACATCCGAGCCAAAGGCGTGCTTGTTCATCTGCAACAGATCATTGATTATCTCTGCTAAAGGGATACGGTTATACTTTAATATAGGCGCAAAGGATACCACCCTGGTGCCTTTTGCCATAAGTGTATCGCTTATCACATCATCATCAGCCAGATATGTGCTTGCCAAATGCTCCAGGACGCCATCCTCCTCTGCACGCTTCAGGTCAAATTTCCTGTAAGTACACCCATCATCTGTTGTCAGCTGTTCCGATGAATAATGCATATCAAGGGCATAAAAGTCATGCTGTGATGACCTTATGAATTCCTTGGGTGAAGCAAAAGGCGGGGCCATCTTTGGGTAAGCTGGTGAGAACCTGTACACCTGCTCTCCCTCTACCACTTTTCTGCCAAAACCTAAGGCAAGACTCACAACACCCTGTTCCGGCTTCATGTATGATATGGGATAGAAGTTGTAGGATTGGGCAACCCCTGAGAATGTAGGGTAGAAGGCATCTCCATGCACTTCTCCTATCAGCTGCTGAATGAGTATTGCCATCTTCTCTTCCTCAATACGCAAATCGGCATTCTGTGCATACTGCTTTGGCGAAAGCGAAAACACCGATGCATAAACAAGCTTTATAGCATCTACCAGTTGCTTCAATCTGATTTCCGGTTCAGGATGGTTGTTAGGTAAAATGTAGGTTTTGTATATTCCTGCAAAAGGCAGTATCTGAGAATCCTCAAGAATGCTTGAGGATCGCACAGCCAGAGGATATTTCGCAATTTCCACCAATACACGGAGACTGTCCGTTATTTTTTCCGGAAGCTCAGCCTCCAAAAACCTCCCGGCTATTCCCTCCTCATCCTTGGAGTTAACAGCCATTTGCTGAAGATTGTTGCTTTCCATGAACTCTTCAAAAATCCCGCTGCAAATAACGAAGGAACGCGGTGTTTTTATCTTGACCCCGTCATATCTACCCTTAATGTCATTATCCGATATCAGGGTATTGAAAAACGCCACTCCTCTTCCCTTGCCTCCTAAGGAACCGCTCCCCAGCCTGTTAAATGAGCTTTCGATATCCATCCTTAAATGACCGAATTCAAGGATGACTCCTTTCTGATAACGCATATGGAATTTTTCAAGACAATCTAAAATTACGGCCCTCAGATCGGAAACATTTTCATAATCGGCACTGTTTATAGGTCTTAATACATCAGCAATCTCGAACTCCGTCCTGGCTCTGAACCACCGCGAAAAATGATTGTGATTGGAATGATAGATGAGGCTCTCCTCCGGGAGTGCCCTAATTATCCTTTGAAAATCCGTTATATCTGAAGCTGATGCTATTACTGTACCATCGGGAAATTTGAACACAAAGTTGCCAAAGCCAAAGTTGTTCAAAATGAAGCTTCTAAGATCAAGAGAAAGATTGGGTGAAGTCTTGCTTAGAAATGCAACATCCATCTCCTCCGCTTTCACTGCATTTGAGATCTCTCCCGACTGCAGCAGTACAGGCAGGTCGGTTATCTCTTCCTTCAGCTGCTTAGCCAGCTCAAAGCCTGCGGATTTATTACGCTTTCCGTCCTTAGGAAATCCCACATCGGATATGACACCGAGGAGATTATTGCGATAACGCCTGATTATATCCTGTGCCTCCTCATATGTCTCTGCCAGAAGTATTTTGGGTCTGGCCCTCATCCTTAGATGCCTATGAAGCTCATTTACAGCATGAGAAATAAGATACCTGGTCTGCTTCATGACTTCTGTATATACTATAGGAAGGAACTGGGAATAATACCATGGGGAGTCATCCACGACCAAAATACCCTGAACCCCCAACCTACTATCCTGCTCCACATTGAAACGATCCTCCACGTATTTGATAATGGCGAGGAATATCTTGCTGTCTCCGGACCAATAAAAGACTCTGTCTATATATCTTTTTCTTCTTATTTCTTCAATAATATCATTGCTTACAGTGTCATATGTCAGCATCACAACAGGCTTGCCCTTGTACATCTGCTTGATGCGCCTGCCGAATTCAAGAGGGTCCATGTCAGAGATACGGGGCATGGTTATCACCAGATCATACATCCTCTTCTTCATGGAAGTAAAAGCTTCCTCTGCCGATGCCACCCTTTTTATCCTGGGTGCAAACTGGAGGTTCAAATCCAAAAATTCACTGAATATCTGCTCTGACAGACGTCCATCCTCTTCCAGTACAAAGGCATCATAGGGTGTTGATACTAGAAGTATCTCACGAACACGAAACTTCATAAGATCATGAAATCTCGAAAATTGTGGACTATGCTCCATTGTATTGCTCATAACAGCCTCCCGGTTTGGTAAATTTGATTATATTATATAATAATACCCGTTTTTAATATTGTACTATTCTTTAAGCTTTCATCATAGTATTTATTACTAGCATAACTTGTTCATTCTTGTACTGATTCAGAAGAGGAGGGGGTTTTTCTGAAGCTTTATAGAGAGGTCGCATATCAGTGTCTGATTCTTATAACCATTTTGGGACTAATTTTTGTTGCCTATGATATGAGTAAACCCTCAGCCGCTGCTTTCGACGAGGTCGACGAAGACACTGCAGTCATAGTTTTCTCCAACATTACAAAGGTCATGCAGAGCATAAGCGATAAGCCCGGTCAGGTATCAGAGGCAAATATCCATTATATTAAAAAAACACTGCTGCCCTTTGCAATTTACTTTCTGGCTTGTGGCGGAATCACATTCCTCATATTGGAGAACATCAGGCTGTGGAAGACAATATACATACTGAATCCAAAGGATAAGCTCCTCTTGACCATTTGGATCATTATATTGGGACTCATGGGCCTGATCCCTGTATACCTGGGTACAAGTCTAATATCTGAAGGGCTCTGGTATATTTTCATTATTGCCGCTATTCTGTCCTTGTTTTGCTGGCTGCAGTGGGCATCCCGGAATTGAAGGCCGAATTGGATGGGATTGTAACAATATTTGGATGCCGGCATATAATAATAAATGTACGGATAATTCTTACACTTTAGAAGGATAATCCCAAAATTTGACGAATTACTCATTAAAATAAAACTGCATATCAAAGGAGGATTGAATATGAGTTTCTTAAAGAATCTTCAGGAAAAAGCCGTTAACACCGCAAAGGTCGTCGGGAATAAATCACAGGAAATGGTGGAGGTCGGAAAGCTTAAGCTTCACATCACACAGCTGGAAAGCGATATAAAAAAGCTGAAATACGACATGGGCGAACTGGTTTATGAAGCATACTCCAAAGATACTGAATTCCCAGCCGAAGATGTAACCAGACTGGGGACAGAAATATCCGCAAAATATGCAGAAATTGAGGAAACAAAAGAAAAAATACAGGAAGTTCAGGCATAAAGCAAATACACCTTTAGGGACACCTTTTCTATTTGAATTTGGTGTCTTTTTTTGTTGTTCAAAAAAATCCATTTATGTATGAAAAGATCCTTCGGTCGTTTCTCCCTCAGGATGACATTCTCTCTACTCAAAATAATGGTACTTACCTGTCATCCTGAGGGAGAAATTAAATCTTAGCCTTCATCTCTCAATCCAAGCTGTTCTTTTATACGATCCAAAGCCTGCACTACCTTGGAGGAACATTCATTCATCTTTTCCAAAGCCTTTTCCGCCTCTGTTATATCTCCGCGGGAGTAGGCCTCTGCTGCCTCTTTGGCCATCTGATGAAGTTCTATATGAGGCTTTTCCATAGACTTAAATGTCTCATTCTGACCAAGGGCTTCCTTGCCGATACTGTAGTACCATTTGCCCAGCCTGCAATCTAAATGTGTACCAATTGTATCTGTATCTATCTTTTCATAACCCAATATCATATTATAAACCCGCCATCTCCACATCAGATGATCCGTTTTGCAGATATCCAGCATGTCGCATTCCGACAGCATGCTGCCCCCACTTAGCATTTTCAGCCTTATTTCATTATTGAGCTGACTGAGCCTGAATATTCCTTCCCCAGTATCGTTGCACTGCCTAAGCAGATTATTGGCAGCCTGAGATGAATCATTGACCTTTTGAGCCAATTCTTCTGTTACTGCAGTTTGCTCCTGTGTATTTGCCGCTATCTGCATGATTTCATCGTTTACTTTTTTTACAGCTTTGACAACTTGACCATTATAAGTGATTACATCATCTACCAGCTGTTTTCCGTTTTCAAGCTCAGAAGCTGTCTTGTCGGTACGTTGAACAACCTCAGAAAGGCTTTCCTTTAATTTCATGATTTTATCCTGAATGCTTCCGATAGAGTCTTTTGTGTGCTCAGCCAGCTTCTTGACCTCTCCTGCAACAACTGCAAAACCATTTCCCTGTTCTCCGGCTCTTGCTGCTTCAATTGCCGCATTCAATGCCAATAGATTGGTCTGTTCAGCTATACCCTTTATGATATCAACTATCTCTTCAATATGCTTCATGTTTTCAGAAAGCTCAGTTACATCCCTGCTTACATCCTTTACTGACTCAAAGGACTTCTGTATAAAGGAAAAAGCGTTTTCCATACTCTCATTTCCTTCATTCACCAGACTCACTGAATCATTAACCAATGCAGCTACATTCTGTGCCCGGCTTGACACGTCATCAATGGATGCACTCATTTCTTCACTGCTGGCCGCCATTGTATGAAGCGTTTCATTTTGTGCCCTTACCTGGTTTACCATATCCTTGACATAGGTCATTTCTGTCATATACCCCAGCATGTCATTTACGGAGAGAACACATTTCTTTTTATCCTCAAATACCGCATCCACCATGCTGTTCCAAGCCTCGCAAATCTGATTGTCTGCCAGTGCTTCCTTTTCGGCATATTGTGCTTTTCCGTCCTTTAGTCCCTCTATTAGAGGCAGCATGCTCTCCAGCTTATCACTATACTGTCTCATATCCCTTTGGTTCACTTTTGCCCGTGTTCTTAATCTCTTAAACATCGGTACCTCCCCATATAATATTTTCTTCTATTGTCGAATTTTGTAAATCGTATTAGCTTTATTATACTTTATTTCTATATAATAATGAATATTTTTTTCATTATTATATAGAAATAAAGGGCTATAAGATTGTCTCTTAAGCCCTTAATATAATCAATCAGTTTGCAAGGGATAGATTTACGGTGAAGGTTGAAATACTGCCATCTGTCTCATATAGTTCTATATCAGCTTGATACTTCTTACCGTTCCATTCAATATTCTTTACCAGTTGGCTGTCTCCGCTCCAACCCGCTTCATTCAGCTTCTTGAAATAGGCATTTGCAGCCTCCTCGTCCACCCCATCACAGGTGTAGTTAAAGTACCACACTTGTCCGGGAACGCTTTCAAGTAATTCCACATCTCCTACAAAGTTACAGTTTTCCGGCGGGAAAATATCCGGCGGCAGCTTATCCGAAGGCCATGCTCCGACCTCCGAGGTATATATATTCATTTGTATATGATTATCCCCCTGCCAGTTGAATCTTAGCTCGTATATTCCTTTGGTGGCTATGGATTCTCTGCCCTCCGACACATTCCAGCCCAGTTCCTTAAGTTTTCTAAGGTATTCACTTAAAGCGCTCTTATCGGTCTTGCTAATCTTTATAATAAAATCCTTACTGTCTCCCCCTGAGTTGGCAATTTCTCCGCCGGTGTACTCAGGAATCTCTGAAGGAATCTTATCTGCCGGCCATTCTTTATTGGTAAGGGTCTCCATAACTTCCATGGCATTCTCCACTGCCTTTTGTGTATCCTCCGCAGCCTGTGCCTCTGCAGTCTTTGCTTCTGATGCTCCGCTGTTCCGGTCTGCTTCAGGCTTCCCGCCGCAACCGGAAAGCAAGGCTGCAACCAATACACAGCTGATTAAAATCAAAATAAACTTTTTCATTCTAAACATCCTTTCACTATATAAACATTTATCTGTATATATGCTTACTCAGTCACCTTATACTCTCCATTCCACCGTCTTACTTGCCAATAAGCGTTCTATCACTATTCAGGGCCAACATATGTTATTATATATACTGTTGTACTTTCCGGATCTATGGGTTCAGGATGTCCGTCATATCGGATATGAATAAGCTCTTCTGCTCCTCTGTATCCAATAAAGTCCGTTTCGCGATAGCTCACCTCATTGCGCGGTTCAAATCCAGCAGCTTGAACATAACTACAATAGCTTTTATATTGTTCCCACGTAAATTCGCCAATTGCCTGGGCTATGCCGGATTGCTCCAAAGTAACCTCATATACCTTTCCATCAGGTGAACCAAGCCCGCCAAACCATCCCGACACCCAAGCGTTGTTTTTAGTTGGTCCCTGTTCCGAGCCTCCTGATCCATTCATGATGCCCGAAACGCTGAAGCCCGCCGTGTCGGCGTCAGCCTTATTTACAGCCCCAGCAGCCACCAGCGAATCAATCAGCCTTGTATTGGTGTCTTTTACCGGCTGCACCATCATGTTTGCTGAAATCATAGCCAAATCACCCCGCAGGAAATCATTTCTGCAGGCTTCCAGCTGTATTTCAGTCAGCAAACCTAGCTTGACAGCATTTTCGGTAGATGTCATGTATGAAAAATCAGGACTGCTTCCCTTATCGCTGTAACCCAGCGCGCGGAGTGCCATGGTAGCGTACATTTGAACAGTGCACTTGTCACCGGCACCGAATTTCCCATCGCCGACGCCGGAGGCCAGACCTTTTACATATGCATAGCCAATATACTTAGCAGCCCATTCCGGCACATCCGTAAAAGGGTGATTCCAGTTCCCGGCAAGGCATTCATTTTCCTTGCCTGTAAGTCTGATAAGCATTACAAAGGCTGTTGTTCTGTCCGGAGCCTTTTCAAGATCAAACCCGCTGCCCGTTCCTTTAAACAAACCGATTGTATTGAGTTGTTGAGCGGCTTGTTCCATATCGTCCGTAATCTCCCATGCTGCAAAAGCCGGTATCGCAAACCCAATTATAAATGTCAGGATGACAATCAGAGCTGAAATACTTTTGAATCTTTTGCTCAATGTCACTGTTATTATTTCATCACTGTTATTATTTCTGTTCATGTCAATCCCCCTTCATTTTTAATGTAGGTTATCCCCTCTGATCTCCCTTTGTGGATTATTATCTGTATTATTTCCTCTGTAATTTTTATTGTAAGAAAGCAGCGGGCCTCAACATGCCTGCGATGAGGCCTTTCTAAACTTATTCCCTATGCCAGTATTTTACGGCATTGGTCTCGGTGTCCAAAGGCAGGTCTCCACCATTAAAACCGATCATCAAATAACTGTCGTCACCATCCTTGCCCAGTTCATAGTGGTGAGAAGTAGGCTGCCGCGTGTTGCCTGAAGTCCATGTCTCGCCGAAATCAGAGCTTTCTTTGCTGCTCTTATATGTTAAAGTGAGCATGCCACCGCTGATGGTATAATCCCCGGTTGTTGATATAACGCTCCCCGACCCGGTTTTTATCAATTCTGTAAAGGTACCGTCGCTGTTGAATTGATACTCCTGCTCTGTGCCGTAAACCCCGAAGTCAAAGGAACGCGTAATGGCGTTATACGTGGCGCCGGCCGTGCCCTTGCCCCATTTCCCCACGATAGATCCGCTTTCTGTTAACGGCTGTGAGGGTTCTGTTGGATTTACCTTTTGGGCAGGCTGTGTAACCGCCGGGGCAGGGGTTACAACCGGTGAAGGCTGAGTTTCGGAGCCCTTGCTGGCCTTTATGGTATCCATCTGCTCAAAGGAGCGTACACTCATGGCTATGGCCTGCTCCCTTGTGGTGGTGGCATAGCCTGTCGCCGTTTGAGCAGTAGTTGTTGCCTTGGGCATGAATTTACCGTCGGTTCCCTTTATGATTCCCAGTCGAGCCATGAACAGTACATGATCCAATGCCCAGGAGGATATATCCTTCTTGTCACTAAAGCTTGGAGCTCCTGTCGTGGAGAAATCTCCACCGGGTGCCATTACCCTTATTGCACGGCTTAGCATTGTTGCCACCTGTTCACGGTTGGTAAGCTCTTTTGGTGCAAAGGTGGTGGCCGAGGTGCCTGTAGTCACTCCAACCTTAAAGGCCTTCAATATCTCCGGATTATTGGTATCTGTGAATGGATTGGGTGAAGCAGCTGTTGCTGCTGTCCCTGTTGTTTTCTCATATAGCTTCACTGCCAGCTCAGCAAATTCTTCTCTGGTAATGGGCTTTGTCATATCCGCACCCTTAAGGGAGTCCTGTATAAGGCCGTAATCATCAGCCTTCTTAAGCTCAGCTGATGCCCATGCAGAAGCATTGCTCCAAGCAGGCATGTTGTGGGATATCACATTGGAGAAGGGGCTGTATATATTGACATCGGTAGTACTATCAATACCGGCCTGCTTATATTCCCTTAAATCCAGGGAATATCTGGTCTTAATTTCATAGCCGGCTGCTTCAAAACTCTGCGTTGTACCCTCAAAATAGTCTCTTGCCTGTACTTCAAAGTACTCCCAATTTGCCCACTCATAATGAATATACTTGAAGTCCTTGTCCCCGGCTCTTCTCATCCATATCTCTGTACGCAGGCTGCCGGATGCCATGGAATTCAGTTCCTGTACCTCTCCCGGAACCTTATCCAGCCTTACTTCGAAATATGGCTCAGCGCTGGGCGAGAGCTTCACTTCTGCCGACAAGAGGGTGGGGGCGTGATTTATTAGCTTATTGTAATCAGCCTTTGCATTGGCAGAAAGGGTGTATTCCTTCGACCAGGGTGACAATACAGTGGTCTCTCCATAATCAAAGGATTCTGCAAAGCGTGCCCTGAAGGTGATGGAATGATCTTTCAGATAGTCCCAGCCACCCTCGTAGAAAGGCTTCAGATCATCATTCTCCTGGAATAGAGATGTCATGCTCCATCTTTCACTGCTGTTATATAGTTGGCCATTGATAAAGTTACTGTACATATCATCCAGACCGTCTGGAACCGTTTTACGTGAGTCCCAGGCTGATGTATGATGCCAGCTTCCATTGTCGATCTTGTAGTCTACCTGGAAATGCAGTAACAAGCTCTGATTATTAGAATCATCCGCCCGCTTTCCAATGTAGCTGCGGATATCCTGCGGAAGACTGAGGGTGAAATTTACTGAATCATTGTAGTAATGTCCTACACCGAAATGCTCCGGTGCACCTAATGTGGCAGGCGGTTCAATATCTGCCGATACGGCAATGGATACTGCGCTCATAAGGATTGCCAGAGTTAATATGACTGATAACAATTTTTGCCTCATTTACATTACCTCCTTTATAAAATTGCTTAAAGCCCAGCAAAGTGTTTTATTCAAGATGCTTGTCAAGTATCTTTTCACGTTTGCCCTGGCTTGTATATGCCTTTAAATCTTCCGAGTAGCCCGGCAGACGACGCATCACTCCTTCCAGAGCCACAGCCATGCCTTCAGCATTGCTGAGATAGATGGTAACCTTACGTTCAATTGCAGTAAAGTCCGGGTCAGGTTCCACATGTATGACAAAGTCTATTTCTGTACCTCCGGCCTTATTGTCTTGGTGTTCAACCGTCTCACCGGCAGCACCCCGCGCTTTTATATCCAGGTATGCGTCAGTTGCCTCGGCTATGAAGCTGCCTCTTGCTGCCAAAGTGTCTCCGGAGGGGGTCAGGGTCCCGCCGTTTTTATCCGGCATGGTATAGTTCCCTCCTATGGACTGGCGTTCGAAACCATTCATAAGTATCACATTGATATAATCACATATGCCCTCGCCCCCCGCATCAAAGTTCATATTCACCGGGACATCCTTCAAAAGGTCCTTCAAGTATTCCTCCGCGTCTATACTGGTCTTCATCCAGAAAACCCCGGTGTATTGCCCGGATGCAGATTGGTTGCTGGTTTCGTCAAGTTTGTCTGCATAGAATTCACATTCATAATCGGCATAATATCCCTGTGCCAGCTCCTGCCGCCAGCTGCCTGAGGCTTCAATGGCAAAAATACTTGGAGGGTAAATTGTGCTTTTGGTCTGACTTTCCTCAGAGGATTTCTCAGACTGCGGTTCACTTTCCGTACTGCCCTGATTCGGTCCTCCGGGAAGGAGGAGGTCATCCTCTTTATCTTCTTTTTCCTGCCCGTTTGCTGAAGCCGGAGTTGTCCCTGAAATCATCCCGTCAGTATTTCCGCAGGCAGTGCAAAACAGCAGTATTAAAACTAAAATAATTAATAAAGACCGATGTTTCATAAATGTCTCCTTCTCATTTAAAAAATATCTTGAAAGGCCTCCCCTGCAGAAAGGCCTTTGATTCTATATCATTGCAATTCAAGGTACTCCGGGTTCTTCAGCTTATTGTGATAATCGCAATGTCAGCATATTTTTAATATTACCTTTGCCTTAAGATAATCTTCCTTTACCCTTATGGAATAACCAAACTTTTTCCCGTCCTTCCTCTTAAGGGAAAGATCATCAATCTTTCCCTTAAATCATGTGGGACAAGGTACCTGTCCCCTTGTCCCTGCCCGGCTGACGCTCCGCTTTGCGCCTCCTGACCGGAGCAATCTCCAATAATTACGGAGTGCTAACCGCCCTATATTCAAAACTGTCTATCTTAAGAAGCTGCCCATCGGAATCAGTAGTAAGCGCGAATTGGAATTCTGCATCTTCTGCCGGACTAAATGCAGCATTTTCAGATTGTTTTGCAAGATTGACTATCTTGTTGTATCTGGTACCATAATCGTTATCATCAAATACATAATCAAACTCTGCGCGCAATCTGTTTGTGAAATTCAGGGTGCTCCCCGAAATCGAATAATTCCCCTTGTACACAGTGCAGGAAAGATCCGTTGTGCTGTGTATAAGATTGACAACTGTTCCGTCACTATTAAAGACATAATCAATATAACGGCTATTGCTTACACTACCATAGGAAACATATCCCTTCCACATCCCCGTAATACCGCTGCCTGAGGATTTTGGCGCCCCTGTCTGCGGTGCAGGTGTAGGTGTAGGTGCCGGTGTCGCAGAGCCTTCTCCAGTAGGCGTTCCCAAAGCTCCGGATTGGATCTGGTCATAGGAGCGAACGCTCATAAGGATGGACGCTTCCCTAGTGGCTGCACCGTAGCCTGTGGCATCCTGTGCGGTTGTTGTGGCCTTGGGCATAAAGTTGCCGTTATTATCCCCTTTGATGATTCCAAGCTTCGACATGTATTTAGTTGCCTCAACTGCGTAGGAGGATATATTCTTCTGATCCGGGAAGTCCTTCACACCTTCTATCATATAGCCGCCTCCCGGTGCGATGACCCTGAGAGCCCTGTACAGCATAGTGGCGCACTGCTCCCGGTTGATCAAAACCTGAGGCGAAAAGGTAGTAGCGCTTGTGCCTGTTGTTATGCCGAGTGCGAATGCCTTCAGCACCTGAGGGTTTTTCGTGTCTATAAAGGGATTGGGATAAGCAGGTGCAGGGCTTTTGCCGGTGCTCTTTTCGTAGAGCAGAAGGGCAAGTTCGCAGAATTCCTCCCTGGTTATGGGCTTTGTCAGGTCTGCTCCCTTTAAAATGTCGGGGATCAGTCCTGCGTCGTCAGCCTTTTTCAATTCCCCCGTTGCCCAAGAGGAGGCTTCGCTCCATGCAGGCATGTTGTGGGATATCACATTGGAAAATGGGCTGTATATATCATCGGATTGTCCTGATTGCTTGTATTTACTTAAATCCAGAGCATATCTGGTCTTTATCTCATAGCCTTCCGCATCGTAACTTTGTGTCGCACCTTCAAAATAGTCGCTGGCCTGTATCTCAAAATATTCGTGATTGGACCACTGATAATGAATATACTTGAAGTCCTTGTCCCCGGCCCTTCTCATCCATATCTCGGTGCGTACAGAGTTTCCGGACATGGAACTAAGATCCTGGATCTCTCCCGGGACCTTATCCAGCCTTACTTCAAAATATGGCTCTCCCCCTCCTGCTATTTTCACATCTGCCGACAGCAAGGCAGGAGCATGGTTGATGAGCTTGTTGTAGTCAGCCTTTGCATTGGCTGAAAGGGTATATTCCTTCGACCAGGGGGACAATACAGTGGTCTCCCCATAATCAAAAGACTCTGCAAAGCGCACCCTGAAGGTAATGGAATGACTCATGAGATAGTCCCAGGCACCCTCATGGAAAGGCTTCAGATCTTCATTCTCTTGGAATATGGATGTCATGCTCCATCTATCACTGCTGATATATTTTTTGTCATTTGTAAATGTAAGGTACATATCATCCAATCCGTCAGGAACTGTTTTGCATGAATCCCAGGCTGATGTATAATGCCAGCTTCCGTTGTCTATCTTGTAGTCTACCTGGAAATGCAGTTTTAAGCCCTGTTTATTTTCCGGATCATCCGCTGCTCTCTTTTCTATATATTCGCGTATATCCTGAGGAAGACTGAGGGTAAAGTATACGACACTATTGGCGTAATGGCTTGCCCCAAAATGCTCCGGGGCACCTAATGTGGTAGGCGGCTCTATTTCCGCCGATGCTGTAATGGGTAACGAACAAGTAATAATAACGATGACTAATAACACAGATAATAATTTATTTGTCATTATCAACTCCTCCTTGATTTATAACAAGATTTCAATGAGGCGGGAGATATGCTCGCTTCTGTTGGGGGACATCTCTTCGCCTCATTGTTAAGGTAAGACTCTTACTCTTTAAGCTTGTATTTTAAAGCATTTGTCTTATCAACCAGGGGAGGTGCTGCACCTTCCTGTCCAAGCAGCAGATACTTCCCCAAATCATCTGTTCCCACAGTAAAATATGCCGTCGTGTCAGGCAGCGTTTCTTTTGCTCCCCAGGTTTTGCCACCGTCATTGCTCTCCTCAACAGCTCTGTCAGTAAGCGTAAGCACTCCGTCCTTTATATTGTATTTACCAGTGAAATACATTGCATTTGACCAGATTACCAATGCTGTATAGGTTCCGTCCTCCTTAAATGCATACATTTGTCCAAGTCCCGATGCACCGCCTTCATACTTTCCTGTAGCTGTGTTGAATTGTCCGCCGGACAGGGTGCCGAGGACCCATGTCCCTGCAACTTGAGAAGTAGTTTGGGCTGCAGGTGTCGGCGTTGGTGCAGGCGTAGTGCTGCTTCCGGATGGAGTATTACTGCTGACATCTTTAAACTTTTCATATGAGCGTACGCTCATAGCAATAGCCATTTCTCTTGTGGTAGTGGCATAGCCTGATGCCTTTTCAGCCGTTGTAGTGGCCTTTGGCATGAACTTGCCATCGGTGCCCTTTATGATCTCGTTCTTGCTCATGAACTTCACATGCTCAAGTGCCCAATCAGATATATCCTTCTGATCTGTAAAGGTCGGCGCTCCTGCCGTTGAGAAATCTCCCCCGGGGGCCATTACCCTTATGGCACGGCTAAGCATTGTTGCCACCTGTTCACGGTTGGTCAGCTCTTTTGGTGCAAAGGTGGTGGCCGAGGTGCCTGTAGTCACTCCAACCTTAAAGGCCTTTAATATCTCCGGGTTGTTGGTATCTGTGAATGGATTGGGTGAAGCAGCTGTTGCTGCTGTTCCTGTTGTTTTCTCATATAGCTTTACTGCCAGCTCTGCGAATTCTTCCCTTGTAATGGGTTTTGTCATATCCGCACCCTTCAGGGAATCAGGTATCAAGCCGTAATCATCAGCCTTCTTAAGCTCAGCTGATGCCCATGCAGAAGCATTGCTCCAAGCAGGCATATTGTGGGATATCACATTGGAGAATGGCCCGTATATATTGACATCGGTAGTACTGTCAATGCCGGCCTGCTTATATTCCCTCAAATCCAAGGCATATCTGGCTTTTATCTCATATCCTTCCGCATCGTAGCTTTGCTGTGTACCATCAACTGAAAAATAATCACTCGCCTCTATATTCAGGAATTCATGATTTGCCCACTCATAAAAAATATTCTTGAAGTCCTTATCTCCTGCTCTTCTCATCCATATCTCGGTCCTTAAGCTGCCTCCTGCCATTCCATGAAGCTCCTGTACCTCCTTTGGCATTCTGCCCAGCTTCACATCAAAAGTGGGTTCTCCGCTAGGGGTAGCATTTAGCTCAACTGATATCAAAGTTGGCGCATTGTTTATGAGCTTGTTATAATCAGCCTTTGCATTGGCGGAAAGGGTATATTCCTTCGACCAAGGCGACAAGACAGTAGTTTCTCCATAATCAAAGGACTCTGCAAAGCGCGCCCTGAAGGTAATCGAATGATTAGTGAGATAGTCCCAGCCGCCTTCATAAAAAGGCCTCAAATCCTCATTCTCCTGAAATATGGACGTCATGCTCCATCTTTCACTGTTGTTATATTTTTTACCATTGATAAAAGTAAGGTACATATCATCTATTCCGTCAGGAACTGTTTCGCGTGAATCCCAGGCTGATATATGATGCCAGCTTCCGTTGTCGATCTTGTAGTCTACCTGAAAATGCAGTAATAAGCTCTGCTTATTTTCCGGATCATCCGCTGCCCGATTTTCAATATAGCTGCGGATATCCTGCGGAAGACTAAAGGTGAAGTATACAGAATCCCCATAATAGTGTGCGACCCCAAAGTGCTCCGGCGCTCCAAGTGTCACCGGAGGCTCTATATCCGTATATGCCGTAATTGATAAACTGCAGATAATAATCATTAAAGTCAATAAGACTGACAAAAGTCTACGTGTCATTGTTTATTCCTCCTTATGATTTATTTTCATTTTTCTACTGAGCTTCTCTTGTGACTGTTATACCCAGGGCCCCTTCCCCGCTGACAAAATTCAGAGCTACAGTAATCTGATCTCCGTCGTTTCCACCGTAAATAACCATCTCATCAGTTCTGGATTCATAAGGATCCTGGGAATAAGTTTTTTTGATCTGCTCCAAATAGCTTTCAAAATCACCTTCTTCAACCTTTTCCAGAAAGACCATCATAGAATCCGCTTCAGTAACAGCAGTTACTACCGTCCCCTTTGTAAACTTTGGAATCTTCTTTGCCAGTTCTGAATCCGGCCATTCTCCTCCTCCGATAGTCATCTCCTCACCTTCATCTCCTTTTATTGTTACTGTATCGCCGTCTATATCCACCTTGTCACCAAGAGCTTTCTCCACTATTTTTTCAGTTGCCGCCTCAGTTACCTTTTTCTTGATATTGCAGCCGCTAAGAGGCAGGATAGATACCAACAGGCAGGTACACACAAGGAAAAAAGCTAATACTCTTTTCATGTTTTCTCTCACTCCAATTATTTTTTATTTGTTTGCATACATAATCTTATTAACCCTTATTTCTCAGGGTATATCACTTTTGAAACCGGGTTTATCCGGTTTTCTTCTCCATATCATATCCTCCTTATTTCTCATTCCTTTCTTACATATGGATTTCCCATTAAATTTTACAACACAGGCATAAAATAAATATAAAATAGATATTGTAGAAGATATCTGCCTTTACCCCTTGAGAATCAATACACCTGCTCTGTTTTTCATTGTTATTTTACATGGTAAAAATAAGTAAAATTTATAAATAAAAGCCACGAATATCGTTAGTATATCCGTGGCTTTAGACTCATCTAGGCTATTTAGATAGCAATTTGTACAGCACTTGAGCCATCTGTGCCCTATTGGTAATATCCGTCGGATTAAGCTTTTCATTGCTGCTGCCTAAGGCTCCAGTTTTTGCAAGCAATAACATGGCGTCCTTTGCCCATGGGGCAATGTCGCTTTCATTGATAATGTCCGAAGACAATTTTCCGGAATTGACTTGTGGAAGCTTGCCTATTGCTTGAAGCGCATTGTATAACAGGGTGAACATTTCCTGGTGCGTAATTTGGTTCTCAGGTGCAAACAGGTTATTACCCACGCCTTTTGATATGCCAAGCCTCTTTGCTGCAGCCAGGTAGCCTGTATAATATGTGTTTCCCGCATCAGAGAAATTAAGCTTTTGATCTGCATCCGGAGAAAGCCCATATGCATTCATCATCATTACAATGAACTGCCCCCTGGTCAGCTTCACTTCAGGACTGAAATTGCCATTACCTGTACCTATGGCTATTCCTCTCGCTGCGACAAAGCTCACAGCCTTGTTATACCATGCATTTGCAGCCACATCCTTGAAGCTGACTTTGTTGTAGCCAACCGCGTAGCTGCTGAAATGGGTTGCAGTAAAAGTCACTGTACCGGTGATCGGATTATAGCATCCGTTAGGTACCGAAACCACATTACCCCTTCCGTCAATATACCATATGACAATGCACTCTGAATTGGCCAGCTCTTGAGAAGTCGGCACGTAGGGTATGGATATTGTCACCGGTGCATTTTCATTGCTCCAATCATACTGACTTCCATCTATCTTAAGGTTTAGCTCTAAAATTGGCCTGCTGCCGATCTGCGACTGCACATCCGCACTCAACCTGCCCTTATCTCCCGATGCAACTGTAAGTGTGACGGTCTGTACTCCGGAAGCATCTGCAGCGGTCAGCATATTTCCCGGTATAGTTACTGCCACCAGAGGAGTCTCTAGCTTGACAGCCCTGGAAGTATCCCCGGAGGTCAGGAAAACAGCTGGTAAACTGGAGGCATAAGCCTTTGCACCGGAGGTCTTGGGAATATAGACTTCTACTGTTTTCAGTCCATTTTCATCTGCCTGTGAACTATTAAAGGCGGTTGCTAATGCAGCCGCAGCAGCTTCCACTGACACTGTACCTGTACTGCTGTCAAACCGTGCCGTTATGGTGCTTCTTATATCACCGTTGGAATCAACTACCTTTGCTGTAGATAAAGGTTTCGAATTCTTTGAAGTACTCGATCTTCCACCATCGTCGCGTCCGTTTCCTTCATTTCCACCTGTGCCGGCAGCTGTAACTGTCAGATTATTGATACTGGCTGTCTTTCCGCTGCAGCTTACCATCACCGGCTTGTTGTGGTGCGCTGCCGAAAGCTTTGTTCCATTGGCCGGACTCACCGTTATATTTCTGGCAGCGAAGCTGCCCAATGCTATATCCTCTGTGGAGCTGTCACTGTATGTCAGGGTTACCACCAGGTCGGCAAGGTTCAAGTTTTCCCCTATCTTGTATACCAAATCACTTGGCTGGGTCTTGACTGCTATGCCGGTTATGGTGATTGCAGGCAAAGCTTTGACTACCAGTGAAAATGTCCTGCTGTTACCGGCAGAACCCTTGCTGATGGCAGCGGTAAGGGTAACCGACTGGTCGCCGATGCCCTCAGCAGGACGGATGACCTTACCGTTTGCAGCTATATACTCCGGATTACTGCTGCTCCAACTGATGGAAGTCCCGCTGCTTCCTTCTGTATACAGATTCAGGTCGGATACGATATTGTTCGCTGCAGTGTTGTTCAATTTAATAGTGTCAAAGGTCAGATCTGCGATGGCCTTCTCAACATCCGCTATGTCAGGGTCGGTAGGTGCTGCCACAGTGGTAAAGCTTACATTTGCGCCATAGGCGGTACCTTCACTGTTTGCGGCATAAGCACGTACATGGTAGGTAGTGTCTGCCGCAAGTCCACTGAGTACTGCGAAAAAAACACCCGTGCCGCTGCCCGCCGTAATCTTTATGCCACTGCCAATATCCGGGTCGGAGCTTGTGTCATAGACGAAGCCTCGTTCAGTCACCGATGAGCTGCCTTCAGAAGAAACATTTCCGGAAAGTAATGCCCCTGTGTCAGTAATTGCTGTAATTGCGTCTGTCTGTACGGTTGGAGCTGCAGCTTCAGCTGCAGTTTCTGGAAATACCGCCGTAACCACACCGGAATCCCCGGCATTGGTAGTTGTCGCACCTTCCACTGTAAAGAAGTCAGCAGGTATACCAGTCAGAGTATAGCCTGACTTTGGCATCAAGGTGATGGTAGCAGTATATGACCTGCCCGCTTCAAAGGGATTATGCCCTGGGGACCACAACACAGTTCCTGTATACTGAGCTGTCTCTGTTATACCAGTAACCGGAATCTCCCCCGTCACCGGCGCAGTTACGCCTGAAATAGCTGGGATGTCAATCAACATGACTGTCTCTGGTGGTGTTTCTAATTCGAGTTTCACAGCTTGGCTGAAATTGTTATTGCCTGCTTCAGCTAACATATATATGTCATAGCTTGTTGCATGATTCATATTACCGCTCATTGTAACAGATGTTTCGGTTCCGGCAGCTATAATACGCTGTCCCCAGCCTATTACCGGGCTGCCGTCAATATCCCCATGATCTTTGATCTGCTGTGCGGTCGGCGGAGTAGCTCCATCAGGAAGCACAACATGGTACAATACTCCTGACCGGCTGGCTTTTACCAGTACCTGTATGGCATGGCTGCCTGCAGGCTGCGGCGCACCTGGCTTTGGATAGCCATCGGCAAAGCTCTGGCCCGGCAGACTATGCAGAGCTACCGCTCCGGTGCTCTCTGTAGTGGGCACGACAACTCCTGCAGAGCTGTAAATGGAATTCGCTTTTGGACTGATGGTAATGGTTTCCGTTCCGCTTGGAGGCCCATCGACCAATTTCAGCAATATATCAAATTGTGTTTCTCCTCCTGTTGGCGAAACACCTGTTGAAGTGCTATTGAGCCATCTTATTGAAGCTTCGCTGACCTCACCGCCATTTTGAGCAAAGATCAGGTTAAAATCATCTTCATTTATGCCTTTGGTATGAGCAGCGTCACCATAAACCTCCTCACTGAAGGTTATGGTTATCAGATCATTTTCCGCATCCATAACCGCACTGGTAATAGTCGGTGGGTCTTCTGAGACAACTTCGGGAGGAGGAGTAGTTACCGTTGTCGGTCCGGCTTCAATTACTACGCCGGATACTGTCAGATCCGTAAAGGTGTATTCGGTATTGTCGGCATCCCCCGTGAAGACTACATAATATGTCCCGTTATCAGGTAAATCATTAAAGTTGGAAAACTCAGGACCGTCAAAAGCTGTTTCCATCCCGTCAATTTTCACACTGAAATCTACGGCAGAATAACCTCGTGATCCATTTCCATCAGCGTTTTTTACTGTCACGGTAAGTTGTACCCTCTTACTGCCGTTTATGTCCTTATGCTGGCCTGTAATACCCGAATTCGCATCATCCGGTACAGTGGTAGTAACCTGAACAAGCTCCGGGCTTTCCTGAAGATTGCCCTCGCCGTCTTCCAACACCACATAAACATCGTAGGCTGTATCCGGAGTTAAGCCGCGGATAACAATTGCCTTTTCAATATCCGCAGTTACTGACAAAGCATATGCAGACGGGTATGAGAGCTTGCTCCCAGCTGCATCCTCTCCCTCAGCCACTTGCTCTGCGGTGGGCGATGCAGCCCCTTGAGGAAGCCTCACATAATAGGCTGAGCCGTCTTCTTTGCTTTTCAACACTAAGTTGAAGTGCTTATCGCCGATGGAACTCGCCTTTGGATATCCCTCTGCCCACTCCGGCGATGTAGGTTCTGCATCGGCTTCAAGCGGAAAAGCATCTTCTTCTGCAAACGCTGACAAGGGGAGCAGCGACATAAGCAGAATCACTGCAAGGGTTACAGCCAAAAGCCTGTTTATTGTTTGTATGTGCTTCACAATAGATTTCTCCTTTCAAAAATTCAGATTTGCTGTTTGTTTTGATTTCTATTCCCTTTTCCCATTCGATTCTACAATACGACTATAAAAAAAATATAAAACGCAATTTCATGCTAATGTAAACTGGGACTTCTGGAAAATCAATACAATAAATGTTTTATTTTTCAATTTCCATATGGTAAAATTAAGTGAGTATTCAAACTTATTTTTTTAATCACCCATATCTAAAATATACTTGCGAGGTGGATGTTATGAACAGCATTCCTGTTTTGAGGAGCAAGCTGATTATGCCTGAGCTGTCGGACAGCTTTTTAATGACCGAACGGCTCAAAAAGCTTCACAAGAATATGGATTCATACAGAGCGATGACAGTATGCGCACCAGCCGGATACGGAAAAACCTCTCTTGCGGTTTCATATTTCAACCGTCAGACTGCTAAGCCTCCAAGAGTATGCTGGTATCGTATAGACCCTGAAGATAAAAACCTTTCCGTATTCATCAACCACCTCACCGAAGCAATATTCCCTTCAGAATGCAATGAATTCACCACTCCCAGAAAAGCCGTCCTGGATCGTACAGATATTCAAATACAGCCTCAGAATGCCATTTCCATACTTTGCAGTGAAATATGGAGCTATCACGACAGAAACGACAGCATTCAGACATATATAGTACTGGATGATTTTCATAATGTAGCCCAAGTCCCGGATATATGCGATTTGACAAGGTATATGCTTGACAACCTCCCTCCTTCGTGCTCAATTTTTATATTAAGCCGATCAAACCAGGATGTGTTTACCGAAAAGCAAAAGCTTGAAAAGAAGATTTTGGAGGTAGGCGAAGAGGAATTGGCTTTCAATAGCTCCGAAATAGCGGCTTTAATACTCAACATGGGTCAAGCTGAGTACGATGGGAAGTTGACTGATATAATAGAAAAATACACTGAGGGGTGGATAGCCGGTATCATTATCTTGTACCAGGCTCTCAAGAGCAGAAGTGTTGACTCTCCATCTCTTAAGTCCCGTAAACTAAGCCACGAAAACGCCCTTTTCCGGTATATGTCTCTGGAGGTACTCAAATCTGTCAAAGATGACACCAGGGATGCTTTGGCAAGACTTGCCCTGCTTCAGGATTTTTCGGAGACCGAGGCATCGGAAATATTGCAGCTCCATGATGTAACATCACTGATGAGGCAATGCCTTGGGTTTGGTATGTTCATCCAGAGAATTCCCGGAAACCCGGTGGTATACCGTTTTCATTCCTTATTTCGTGAATTTCTGTTATATATTCTAAAAGACCATTATACCCAAAAGCAGATCATTGAGTTTCATCTGAAAGCTGCTGAATATTATATGCTGCACGAAGCATACGACCGCTCAGCTGAGCACCTGGCAAAATGCGGCAACTCCCCTTTGGCTATGGACATGGTAATAAAAGCAGGCTTTAATAAATTCATGATAGGAGAAACCGGACAGCTGAAGATGTGGCTTGATTTGCTGCCGGAGGATATGATAAAGCGCAATACGGTTCTTATGCTGTTTAAAGCCCAGTTGATGCCCAACAGCAGGCAGCGGGAAATGGTTGACCCTCTGAAGAGTATTCTGTACCGTTCATTGCAGAATAACAACCTACAGGCATATTTTGACGTGGCAAGTGTCCTTGTATATATCCTAATGTGCAGTAACGATATGAAAGGATTGCTGGAAATTACCTCCGGCTTCCCCATGGAGCGGCAGAATATCCCGGCAGAGCTTGATAATACACTGGCAATAGTTGATATGATTCGCTTCATGGCAAAAGATAAGTTTCCGGAAGCAGAGTCAGTGAGCGAGGGTATTATATATGCCCGCCTTCCTGAAGACAGTCAATGGCTTTACCTTATACTATCATGCATAACTTATTACTGTCTGGGTAAGCTTGACCAGGGGGAGCGCTGCATGGAAACGGCATTGACTTTGAATAAGTTTAAAAATATTGAACCTTCCAGAGGATTTTTACTACTTTTTCTTACGGTCACACAGTCTCTGAAAAATAAAAGGGAGCGTTTGCCCTCAAATATAGAAGAAGTTTTTGCTATAGGCGAAAAATACAATTATGAATATCTGTCAGCCCACGCAAAACGCCTGTCCGCCTATGAACAGTACCTGTCCCTTGATAAGGAGACTGCCGTTGAAATGCTCGATTATGCTGTTTTCTACTTCCTTCAGATGGGCAATAAGGCAATGGCTGCAGCCTGCAAACTTCTCAGACACCTCTGGTCCATAGGATATGACAGGTCTATACCGGACCTCGAAGAGGGGCAAAAGGAGATTTTAATGATCTTCAAATCATCTCCCGGATTGATGGTCTACGAGACCTCTCTATCCATAATGGGAGCTATTGCTAGAGAGTCGGGAGATTTTTACCTTGCTGAACACTGCTTGCTTTCATCCATAAAAGAGTCAAAGTCAAAAAAAGGATATCAGGTACTCTGCGGCTCTTACTTTCACATAGCTAGACTTTATTACACCTGCGGCAATATAGAGCAGGGACACCTCTACCTTAAACAGGCTATGGAGCTGGCGGCTGTCAACAAGTATTATATGTTCTGGGATATTCATATCCCCACTATCACAGAAATGGCCCTTCGGGCTATTCGTTACGACTATTGCACCGACTATGCGGGGGAACTGTTGAGTAAATTCTACAACAATTCGGTTGTGAAATATTTAAGCGAAAAGATCAAGATCATAGATGAAAACCGAATAACATCTTTTACAAATGACTTTGTCCGCACTTACAAGATTGATAAACCACAACAGCTTTATCTGGTAAAAGCTTCCCTTCTGGGAAAAACAGAGATTTCCGTAAACGGTATATCAATTCCCGATACCGAATGGAAAACAAAGAAGGTCAAGAACTTCCTCGAATACCTTCTGCTTAACAATGGTAATACCTTATCAAAGGACCATCTGGCTGATATATTATGGCCTGACTCGGACAGCAAGTCTGCATCGGCTTCACAGCGTACAGCCCTGTATTATCTAAGAAAAGTACTTTCTAAATATAATGCAGAGGTCACGGGGAACAACGCTTTCATATATGAGACTTTGGAGGGTCTGCAAATAAGGAGTAATGATGCGCTGGAGCTTGATATACAAGAATTCCTGCACCTTCATGAAGAACTATCCCTGCTTGCAGGGGATGACATTCAGATAGAGCATAAGCAGTTGGAGCTCCTGGAAAAAATGATGTTCATTTACAAAGGAGACCTATTGGATGGCAGTGAATATGCAGATATGATAATCCATGAGAGGGAAAGGTTCAAAGTGATATTTCTGAAGGCCTCTCAAAAGCTAAGCCAGATCTATATAAAGCACGGAGAATCAGGTAGAGCGGAAGAAATACTCAGACGCGCCCTGGCATCAGAACCATACAACGAGAATATCTGTCTGGAGCTGTTGACACTGTATATGCTTCAGGGCAGGAAAAGCAAGGCAGTCAAGCTTTATTACAGCTTCAAAAAGCGTTTGGAGCAGGAGCTTGATATCAAGGTGGACAACAGACTGACAAATGCAATTCATAGTTAGTTTGGATGATGAAAAGCATTGCTTCTCCCATCAAGAGACTGTAGTCTAAAAACAAAGGTGGTTCATTTTGTCTCCAAAATGAACCACCCGATAAAACAAGCTCTAATTCAACAGGAATACCTTTGAATCTACCAAGTCTTAATTACCTCATTCCTTTTCAAAACCACGATCTTACCTAACAAACTCTAAACTAACCTTACTAACCACATTAACCTTACCAACCAAATTGAATCGCAAAACCAAATTAACCTTGTATACTATGGAAGTTACACATTAGTTGAATTAGAGCCTGTGGGAAAGATGCAGCAGCCTTTCGGTACATTCATCTTTCTTAATTTTATTATACCACAAAAAAGGATTTTTTCAATGGTAATTTTCAGAATATTTGAATATTTATGTGTACATAACTTTGCATCTATTCAGTTTTCCCAAATACTCTTTCGTGTATCTCTCTTCCAGTAGGCGTCCATGCCAGCCCTCCGGTACCTGTCTCCCTAAGCTCGCAGGGCAGTGATCTTCCCACCTTCAGCATGGCTTCCACTACTTCATCAAAGGGAATGATGCTTGTGACTCCCGCCAGTGCCAGATCTGCAGAAATCAGCGCATTACCTGTACCTATGGCATTTCTCTTGATGCAGGGTGCCTCTACCAATCCCGCAATAGGATCACAGACCAGACCCAGAATGTTCTTTATTGCTATTGCTGCCCCATCAAGAGCCTGGGAAGGTGTACCCCCAAGCATCTCTACAATAGCGGCAGCTGCCATTGCCGCTGCCGCACCTGTTTCTGCCTGGCAGCCTCCTTCAGCCCCTGCTACAGTAGCGTTCCTGGTGATCAGATATCCTACCGCTGAAGCAGTAAACAAAGCATTAACGATATCATCGTCATTTTTTCCAAAGCGTTGGGCCGTTGAGATAATAGCACCAGGAAGGATTCCACTGGAGCCAGCCGTAGGCGCAGCAACGATCTGACCCATGGCGGCATTGACCTCCAGCACAGCCATTGCACTTGCCACAGCTGCATTCATATCCTTACCGGCAACCGTCTGATTGTTTTCATAATAATGCCTTAGCTTTTTTGCATCACCGCCGCTCAAACCGCTTACCGAGCGGATATCCTCAGAAAGACCCCTTTCTATGGCATTTTTCATGATCTTAAGGTTCTCTCTCATCTCATCCGTTATTGCTTCTTTATTCCGCTGGGATATATAAACCTCTCTCACCAACATCATCTCATATATCTTAATGCCGTTATTATCACAGAGTCCAAGAAGCTCTGAGCCACTTGCAAAATTGATACTCATACCATCGTCCTCTTTCCTTTATAATGCTTCTATTATATATACATCCTGAATCTCCTCACTCAGGGTTCTGAGCTGTGAAACCACTTTCTTGGGTATATCCCCGTCAGTCTCTATAATCATAAAGGCATCCTGTCCCTTACTGTGTCTGAAGACCCTCATGAAAGCTATATTGATGTTGAACTCAACCATGAGACTGGTCACTTCCGCTATGACGCCGGGCCGATCAATGTGACGCACTACCAGAGTAGGATATTCACCGGTGAATTCGACAGCCAGCCCATTGATCTGTATCACACGTATATTCCCTCCGCCGATGGAGCAGCCCACTACTTCTGTTTTCTTTCCGCTGCTGCCGGTTATGACCATTTTTACTGTATTTGGGTGAGGAGGATCGGAGTCATTGACCACAAACTCAAAGTCCAGTCCGGTCCTTCCGGCACTGTCCAGAGATCCTGCCAGATCAGGATCATTGGGCTCCATGCCCATGATGCCCGCCAGCAGTGCCCGGTCAGTACCGTGGCCTTTATAGGTTTTGGCAAAGGAGCCATAGAGTATGAAGGTGACTTTGGCAACATCATTGCCGCTGATCCTTCTGGCTACCTTCCCCAACCTTGCTGCTCCGGCAGTATGTGAGCTCGAAGGCCCCACCATCCTGGGTCCTATGATATCAAATACGCTGTAATCCATATTATTCGCTCCTTAACATGCGTAATAAATACGTTTGTAATAGAATTATACTTCATAACTTTTATTTGCCTTACAGATTGTACAACCATGTTTCACGGTGCGGCAGTTCAACCATAAGAGAGTTTTGTCATTTCTTATATTTTAATACATTTTACCTCTACTTTCGAGTTATTATTTATAATGCCCTAATATAAGCCTGCTAAATAGAAGGACAGAGACTTGTGTATTTTTCACCGTCTCTGTCCTTATGCTTTTTCTTTACAGGACTTGTGCACCTTTGGTTTTGATCCTGCAGGATCAAAATTTCTTACTGACTGCCTGCCAGATGCTCAATTGGAGTTCCTACTTTAACAAGTACTTTAAGACCTCCGCTATTATCTTGGAAGCCTCAGCTCTGCTGGATACTTTCGCGGGCTCAAAGCTGTTATCCCCGGTTCCAACCATAAAGCCTGCTGCTTTCAATGCGTTAACCGCCTCCACAGACCAATCCTTCAGCTGTGCCATGTCCTTGAATTCCTCTGCCTCCTCCTGAGGAAGCTGTAATCGTGCATACTTTATGTAGCGATAAAGCATGACAGCCATTTGCTCACGGTTTATCGGCATGTCCGGTGAGAACTCTGTATCGCCGGTGCCACTAACAATACCGTTTTCATTAGCCCATTTCACTTGCGCAGCGTACCAGGCATTGGGGGCTACGTCTTTGAATTTAGTTTCTGTATTTGTTAACTGCAGACCATCTTCAATCCTTGAAAGCATAGTAATAAATTCAGCCCTGGTAACCGCTTTGTCTTTCAAAAATACCCCTTGAGCGGCACCCTTTATAATGCTCCTGGATGACAGGAAGGTTATATGATTTCCTGCCCATCCCAAATCATCAGAAAACTCTACTTTGTTATAGCCGGGTGTAAATCGTCCTGTTGTATTTATCCTGAATAGTACTTCTCCCGTATCCGGCTTGTACATGGATGCTTTAATGGGCTTTCGAGTTCCATCCTCATGGATACCATATACCAATATCCCGTTAGTATCTTCCTGTTCATCCGGCTTGTGGCCGGTAGAAACTAATATTGTCCCGCCCTTGAGGTCCTTAAGCTCTTTCCCATCAACCATAACCGTTATCTCAACAATTCCATCACGTACACTGAAGCCTATTACTGCCTGTCTGCCTGCAGATATGGCTGCGGCAGCATTAATAGAAGCTATAGCAGTTCTATCAAAGGATAGATTCCCTAAAATGCTGCTTATGGTTACCCTGTTTGTCTTGCTTTCTTCAATCAGTTTCAAATGATTTGCCGTTAGAATCATCTCAAGCTGCTTTATATTGCTGTTCTCGCTTAACGAACTAAATGTTAATGTGTCTATAGTATCCTTCAGCGCTTCAGTAAGGGGTTTTTCGTCAAAGGCAAGAATCAACTTGTCTCCTTCAAACCTTTCACTGAGCTTAACATTACCGCCTCCAGTATTCTGAGCCGGTACTTGCACAGATGGCGATCTTTTTGAGCCTTTGGAATCTCTTTCGGATGCGGAGTATACACTGACTTCAAATCTTACCTTCCTTTTTGCACCCTCAGGTATGGTATAACCTGCATCTACTATTTCAAAAGCGCCGTTACTATAGGATACTGATTTCTCCACTATAGGCTGTACGGCTGCAGTTACTGTTGCAGTTCCCCTGCCCATAGGCACAAGGGTTCCGTCATTCATCGCCGCTATAACAGCCTGGTTATCAGAGTGCCATTTTACTTCAAGCTCTTCTGTATCTGCTGCCCCGGCTTTTTTTACTATTTCTGATTCAAGGGAAACAATATCATTATAGCTTATGCTTATTCTACTGCCATTCCTTAACAGCGTGCCGTTCCTGGTTATTCTCAAGCTTTCCACCTTCTGCATTTCAGCGTAATCCTGTGGAGTGATTTGACGTATTATTGCATCTGTTGCTTCAAATGCGCCAAACTTATAAGTCAGAGGTAAGGCATCAAAGTAGCTGCCATCCACTGCTGCTGATAATTCACCGAAGCTCAAGCCCTTGAGTCCCAGTTCAAGGGGGATATGCTTTACCTTCCCTGCAGGAAGCTCAAGCTGTCCAGTATGTAGTGTCTTATCTCCCGCAGTTACGCTGAAGGTGTCTTTAAAGCTCTTATTGCCTGTATTTTTAACATATAGATTCACAAAGGCTTTGTCTTTGCCTTTCAGATTACTGTCTGCAACATGTATCTGCAGCTCCGGTTTTGCAAACAATTCCTTTTCCTTCTCAGCTATTATCTCGTCTGCTCCATTTTTCACTTTGAAGCCTACCTTAAGCAGCTCTACGTCATCCATGGTTTGCGGCATTTCCGGGTTGCCATATATAGTTTCATCAGCGCCACCCATAATGTAATGAGAATCGGAGCTTTCCTTTTCCGGATACCAATCGCTCTCACTATACAGTGAGCCGTTTACCATAACGAAATACTGGTAGTAGATACCCTCCGCTGCTTTCAGTCCTTTATTGGATAGAACCGCCTCCATATCAACCCTTTTACCTGGTATAGGGTATTCTGTACTTGTGGAGATTTCACCCAATTCAAGTTCATCCATGATGGTAAAGGTATTTACTGCAAGACTTCTGACTGAATCTGCATCGGTAAAGTGTCCTTCAGCCTCACTATACTGCTGTAAATATTTTGCATAGGATGCCATGAACTCATGATCAGAAAGTACTGCAAAGGATAAATCGCTGTAGTTGGCTCCCGGATCAAAGGTAATCTGTACTGGCTTGGACCAGGGGAAACCCGCCATGGTACATGCAGCATACAAATGATTTTCCTTATGTATGTTGGCAGGGTCTTTGGCCTCTTCATCCCCGGGGTTCACACCGTTTTTGTAGCCGGTCTGCTTTTCTGTCCACAAGGCGTATATACTGTTTCCATTTGAAGCAATACTATAATCGTCTATCACATCTTCATGATCCACAGCAATATTAATATGTGCATCCTTTGTTGTATTGGTCTTATCTAATATATAGAATTTTTCTGTTCCGGAGGTTCCCGGTACATCCACTTCCTTAAGCCTTTCAGGATTACCGAGGATATCATCTATGAAGGTATATACCATATCACCGTCACGAAGCCAATACAGGTAGGTATAACCGCCAGCCCTTACAAACCGCGGCTTTGTGTCCTGAACCCCCTCGGTATCGTTAACGATTTCTATCGGGTAAGAGAATGTGTTTGTCCCATAATCATAAGTCTGTATATAAAGCTGATAATCGTGCTGTGTCTCCAAATCACTGTCATGATCCATGATATAGGCAAAAACAGCCAACCCATCGTAGGTTATGAGATCCATCTCTTCTATCCGCGGATCTGTTAAGCCGCTGTAGGGCTTAACAGTCTGGTTCGTCCCCCTGTGTGTGAAAGTAACATTCTTCCCTCCGACGTTTACTGTCTTTTCTATATCATGCTCCACCTCAACAATATCCGCCGCAGGTGCCAGTTTTGGGAACCGCTGTCCATAGTATTGCTCTGAATCCAGCCCTTCTTCAGGAGTGTAGGTTTCATTCCACATAAATTCCCCTGCTGAGTTGTCATAGTCTGCATATCTGTACGCGATGGCACTATATCCGTTTACAATATCTCCATATAGTGGCTCAGGTTTTTCATCATGAGGAACAGTATCCCCAGGCAAAGTCACAGGCTTGACGGTCCAACGGTCACTGTGGTCTGTTTTGGTATAAAAGACCATAAGCCGCTGTGAATCCGGATCATACGAAATCTTAGGGTTTATATCCACATGATCATCTCCGCCATACACTGTCTGTGTAACAGAAAACTTTTCGCCTAAGGCTTCTGTCTGCAGATCAAGCCATATACCGCTGATATTCATGGTGCTGAGAGTATGATATTCTGAATCGGTATCAGTAAATGCCCTTCCTGCATCCGACCAGGTGATAAGTATACGGTCGTTCACTACAAAAGCATCGGGGTCTTCATCCCAGGTGCCGTCATTATATACAGGGGCAGGGGCCGACGCACTCCCTCCTTCCAGGATGGAATACATCAGAGATGCCCGGTTTCTTTCATCTCTTTCTGTATCGTCCTCAACGAAGAGCAGGAGAGTCCTATTCTCATCAATGGGGACGAGCTTTGTTTGGGGATGAGGGAATACACCTGACTGCAATATCCTTTCAGCTTCTTCGCTTATGGAAACTGAGAAAAGTCTTCCGCCATCTCCATCTCCCTCATTCCATTCACCTCGATGGGATAGATAGTCTCTTGGCATTATATCCTCATCTTCAATAGCTCCTACCTTTTCATACATCACACTCCGATAGGGATCTTCAAGCGCTGAACCTATTGCATCTAATGAGAGTTTGCCGTATTCGAACAAATTAATTTCTTTACTTTTATACAGTGTCCATTTTTTCTGTGCAAAGAGCATTTTCACCTTCAGTGTAGCTGATATACTGGTTATTTTGCCGCTTCCATGGCTCGACGAATCTCCCACTATCGGGACATCGAAGGAGAAACTGAAATCAGCCCTTCCTGTAAGATTCAGCTTCATATAACCGTAGCCTGTTCCTGCATCCAGTTCTATATATGGTGTAAGTACAAACCTGGAATATATATTATAGTCTGCAGGAGCAAGAGATGCGGTTCCTTGGCTGTTAAGCTTGTATTTCACATTGTAGCGGTCATTTTCTTTGGCATCAAAGGCTACTGCTGCCGAAGCACCGCTCCCTGCCGAGATGGTTACAGTAACCGGGAGGCCTACAGGTGTCATATAAGTACGCTCCGTTTTGTAGTCGGCATTTGCGGTAGCCATTATGACAAGAGAGCTCAAACAGTCGTAGGCTTTAACATCATACTCTCCATCTTCATCCAATATTTGTCCCAGCTCCAGAACCAGGAGCAGTGAGATTTTATACGGCATTTTCAATACTCCGCCCCCTGTGTTCTTTGTTGCGGGGTTGCCTTTGGCTCCGTTTACCACTTTTCCAAGGCCGTCTTTGCTCTTACCGGCAGTTTCCTCCTTTACGGCATCATCATTACCTTTCACTTTGCCGTCTTTATCCAGATTTTCCTCTGTATTTTTTGTCTTGTCCGTGAACTTTTTTTCATAGGTATCGTTGAAGCCGATGTTAAGTACCCTTAAATACCGCTTCACCCCATCCTTATCGGTATATGTGCTGGTTTTGATATTCTTTTCCAAATTCACATTCATACCCAGGTCAAATTGATTGTTGACCTTGCCTATGATGTCAATAGACTTCTGATAAGGTATCTTAAAGCTGGCAAGTAATGAGAGGGCTGTCAATGGCTTCTTGAATTCTAAGCCAACGTCAACCTCAGGAAACTCATGAACAACAACATCGTTCTCCACATATAGGCCTGCAATTGTCATGTAGAATTCTTCACCGACACCTTCATTAAATGTATTTATTGACTTTGAGAACATACCGTCAGTATCAGGAGCCCCTGTGGTTGTCTCCAGATAAAGCTTGTCATTTTTATCATAGATTCTTATCTTTGTATCATTAATTAATATCCCTGCATTGGATTTCATTTTATATGAAAAAACAGTGTCCTTCTCTGAGATGTTCAATACAGGATTATCCGCACTGGGAGGGTTATCCGGATCTTTTTTGTTACTGCCGTCAAGATACTGTACCTTAAAGCTTTCCTTTATCGGGTATACCAGACTGCTGGGGTTTATTACCTGAGTGAGGGTATTCCCCACCATGGCACCAAAATTGAACACCTGTTTCTTGTACAGCACTTGACCGATATAATAGGAAAGCGGTTCATAGGTATAGGCCTTATCCGTATATACCCCATCATTATTGTCGTAAATCCTTTTGCCCCCTATATATACTTCTGCGTTCCTGAGGGGCTTTTCCTTAGTCTTGACATCAGGACCTCCCAAAACTGTACTATGGGTTTCCATCAGCTTGACCGTAATAGTCCTCTCCGTCTGCGGAGCCTGTTTGTCAAAGAGGTAGTAAACCCTGGAGGGGTTGAAATATAACGGCCTGTAACTGAAGTTATTGCCGGAGTATACCCTTGCATCCAGATAATCATCTATATGAAGATTATTATCCTTCATCCTTTCCCGGAGCCTTTTTTCCAGTACTTCCTTTTCTCCGTCCTCGATCTCCCCGCTGTTGTTGGCATCCGGTGAAAAATCTATCCACTTTGCCACAAATCCCGGTGACGTAACCGCCTTCATGTTATAAAAATCCAAAGGCTTCGCTGCTTCAATCACTACCGGTGTCCCTATGCCCCCCTCCCAGACCTCCGGGCTGTTTTCACTGTCAGGAGGCAGCACAATTACACCGTCAGCAGAATTGTACAGGAAATCCACTACTATCTCCCGGGTTTCCAGATTCTTTCCGTTGACTATCGTGCTTCCTTTAATAACAACGCTGGCAAAATCATCTGATTCCCAACCCAGGTTTCTTAGCTTATCCACCAGCTTGAAAGAACCGCCGGTGTTTTCCAGGGTGTGAATGCTGCGTCGGTTGCCATCCCTTTTATATACATGCAGGTCGGCTGTCAGAGGTGTGCCGAACTTTGCTTCACCACTGCTGTCCGGAAAGCTCCTGTCATACTCATATTTAAATTCCATCTCAATGGTTGGGTCTGGGGCCACTATAGCTGGGTCTTCGGCAGCTTTATCCCACAAGTCATAAATTCTTTCAATTTCTTCAGTAAATTTACCCCTGTCCGGATATGCAATACCATCAAGCTTATAGGGCAGCATCTGCAGGCCGTGTTTATACTCATTGGGGTTTGCCTTCAGGATAAGTGTCGTTCTCAAATTAATACTGAGGGTGTTGTATGAACCCTCCAAAGTGTAGTCTGCTTTGGTATGCCTGTTGGTGTCTGTAATAACAATACCTGTTTTCCCGGGTTTTCCCGGTATGTCTGCTTTTTCAAGGTAGGAAGTCCAGGTGGGCAGCTTGGACGAACTTTCGTCAAATTTGCTGATTTCAAGCCCTGTAATAACATCACCCTTAAAAAGCTTCATAACCCCCGTGCTGGTAAAGCGTGTGCTTGTCCCTATATTAGCAAGAGTCATATTGTCATTTACCTGCAGCTCCAAAGCTGCTTCAGTTTTGGCAAATACAGGCCTGACCTCAATAGTACCGTTCTTTATTCCTTCCCAAATGTATTCGGTTTTGAAGAAATCTCCATCCAATACCAGCTCAGTGCCTTCGTGGTAAATCCACTTTTCGGTTATATCACCCCAATAGCTTTTGTATATGCCCTTTACTTCAAAGCCGGTGTAGTGGGCATAGTTTCCATTGGGATTATCCTCACTGTATACATAACCAAACTCAATCCTGTCGGAACGATATACCTTTGTCGCTGCAGGCGGTGCAGCAGGAGCGGCCTGATAGTTTCCCACATTTGAATTGACCTGCTTCACAAAAAAGCTGCCGGGACTGAATTCTATGTTGCTATCTTTGACAAATTGACTGTTTGTCAGCTTGTATTTTGTCCGCGTCATATTGTGGGATATTATATCAAGGTCGTATTCCTTCAGATCCAGGGTAATTTCAGATATATAAGGAGCCGTGTTGTTGCCTTTATCAGCATATGAAACTATGGCAATGGAATCAGCTTTTGTTACATCTTCCCCCTCCAGGTTTCTTGTATAGGAAACAGGCTCTCCGTGCTCGGTAAAGGTCTTGGTTTCACCATATACATTGCCGTCGGGATAATAGCCGACATACGGACCCTCCAGCCTGAACCTGACAAAGAAATCAAAAACCCATGCCCCGGTTGGATTGTTTTTACCGTTGCCGCCATTATAGTAGTTCAGTCCTATCTGATTTATGCCGCCCATACTTCTAATGGGGTAGTTCAGATTAAAGTTAGTATATATGCCTCCACTCCAATCCCAGTTGGAGGTGTAATTCATTTCAAACCCATCCCCGGCCTCCCACATATTATAGTAATTATCAGGATCCATTTTTGCATCGTTTATAAAATCCCGCCCGGTAATTACCCACTTGCCCCTTGCCGGAGAATAACCGTAGTTGGAAAGCCTTTCCGCATTAGTATTTGTATTTTCCACAGGAGCACCTAAGGTCTTATATGTATCGCTTGCCGCATTGTTTCTCACCCTCAGTATACTGTTACTTGAGGCAGAAGGTATTATTACAACAGCTTCAGCTGCCTTCATGTTTACATTTTTACTTGTACGATCCAATGCAATTGTGAACTGCCGTTCTTCTTCCCTGTAAGGGTTATCCAGGATATTTACGGATACGGTCTGCACTGACGTCCCCGGAGTAAAGAACAGTTCTTTCAAACCCGGCTCATAATCAACTCCGCTTATTGCAGTAGCTTCCTCTGTTCCGATGTTAACAGTCGAATACTGCTGCAAGCCTCTTGTACGCCTTACTGTTATATCCACCTTGCCGTCCTTCGCCATTACAACGGGTGTTGCTATTTCAAACCGGGGTGCCTCGGGCTCCTCATCATCAACAATATTGAGATATGCCATGTAGAATTCACCTCTTGAGGCTCCTCCACTTGGCTTTCCCAACGCAAAAAGTACCTGCTCCTCACTTTCTGATAGTTTATCATTTAAGGGAATCAGATATAGATACTTTATGTATTCTCCATCCTTAAACCTGAGGGTTGTCTCTGTACCCTCCACGCTGTATAAGAATCTGTCATATTCCGCCTTGAGCTCTTCAACCTTCTTCTCATCTACGGTTTTCCATTGGGGCCTGTCGCTCCTTTGCCCCAAATATGCTTCTCTGGCTTCACGTAAAGAGTTGACCTGGTTCTTTTCGCCTTCTCCTATCGTCAATATGGTTCCGGACAAATCCGTATAGGGGATTTCCTCGGAATATACACTGTCTGATACAGTCACCTGCTCCGGTGCAGTCTGTGTTTCTTCTTCCGGTATTAGATCAACCGCTTGCCCGGTCTCTGTTCCGCCGTATACTGACTCACTGATGGTTGTAGAAGCATTGTCCCCTATTGTCTGAATCAGAGGGACTGCATCCGGGTTTTTCCTTATCTCATTTCTGCTTGAGTTTTCATAAACTCTGATAGCATAGTCCTTTCCGTATTCTGCACTTATGTCTATGGCTTTAAAATCAATACTGACCTCACCTCGGGTTCCACCCTGCCGGACTATTGCAATCTCAAAAAACTCCTGGTCCTCATTTATTTGAAACTTGGTTCCGATAAAATTGAATAAACCATCAGGAAAATTTTCCACCCACTTTTCGTCGCCGACAATCGCCTGTCTGAGCGCTTTCTCTGAATGATAGTCTTCCAGCTTCAAATCTGCAAAGGCCGTAATCGGTAAGCTTTGGATTATGAGAAGCAGGCATAAGGAAATGAGCAGCATTCTTTTAACCATTTAA
>JAWLHF010000003.1:0-29934 GCA_041690515.1 Clostridiaceae bacterium
AAAGCAAGATTCATTGCAACCCCTTTTTCCAGGAAGGAGATATCGTCAAGTGCGACTGTGTCGCTGAAATAGATGAAGTCTTCAAGGGTATATTGCTGTATAGCTTTTGCTTCACTGTCGGGTTCTGAGCTTTGGGATTTACATGAGGCTGCTTCGTTACTGCCGTCAACCACATGTGCATTTAGGTGTCTGTCTCTGGTGACGACTCTGACACTTCCTCCTTCTGCTTCCAGAAGTGTCTCTATATACAGCTTGGGAGTGTCCCCCTTGACACAAACCTGGATCATTCCCCTTCGGACAAGCCCTTTCGCTTTTTCCAGCTGTTCCCCACTGATATTCTCAATTACCTGCAATGATTTTGAAGGGTCACCGGCTATCAAACCCAATGCCCCGGCCATTTCCAGGCCCCTTTCTTTTATACCGGGAATCCCGACCTTCACGCCGTTTTTATAAAGTCCGGGATCCACCAATATCGTAGCCTTTACTATCTCACCGGAGACCTCACGTCTGGCTATAGCTGCCGAATAAGCCACCGCTACCGGCTCAGTGCAACCGGTAGCCGGCACGATTTCTTTTTTTAATATATCCAGCAATAATAAAGTATCTTCTCTGGTCAAAGCAATCCCTCCTCTGAATAATCTTTCCATTATTATGTAGCAATTGTTGTGCCAATGGGACATCGTCTGAGACTGCTGGGAAGCACTGATGTCCTCCTGAAGACATGAAGGAGCTGTGATCCGTAAGGAATCCAAGGGATGTACACTATAAACGAAAACATCCTGACTTACTGAGTTTCGAGAAGTATCTAAGGTTTTTCAGTAGTCCCTCTTCAAGATGACATTCTGTGTTTTCGTAATAATGACAAGTAAGCGATACTTTACAATAACAGAATTCTCATTATTAAGATTTTTAAATAAGAAAAAACGCCTTTTATAAGGCGTTATAGACTTGCTATACTAATTCTCACACTTAAGATTTTTCTCAGGATTGAGATTTATATTAAGCTCCTTTAGCTTTCTGTATAGTGTGGCTCTGCTGATACCAAGCTCCCGGCATATATGCTTTGCCATATCCTCCTTGGTATTCAGACAGGCATACTTTTTTATATGGTTTTCCAATATCTCCTTCTCATAATCCCGTATCATTGAATCAAGGCTGTTAGCACTAAAGCTGCCTTTGACAGCTATTTTATCATTGCTGAGGCGCAATCGCCTTTCTATGAATCCCATACCTATTGTCCTTCCGGTTTCAAAGCTTACTGCATATTCCATAACGCTTTGCAGCTCCCGGACATTTCCGGGCCATTGGTAACTCATAAACAGCCTTATCACATCATCGGACATATCCTTAATATCCTTGTCAAGTAAGTCTGCATAATGCCGTATGAAATGTCTGGCCAAGTATATGATATCATCTTTTCTTTCTCTCAGTGGAGGAATATGTATGGGTATAACATTCAGCCTGTAATAAAGGTCTTCTCTGAACAGGCCGTCTTTTATGCATTGCAGCAGGTCTGTATTGGTGGCTGCAACTATTTTTACATTGACCTTCTGCAGCTTATTGCTTCCCAAGCGGCATATCTCTTTTTCCTGAATAGCTCTGAGCAGTTTTACCTGAAGCCGGTATGGCATTTCGCTTATCTCATCCAAAAAAACTGTTCCGTTGTCAGCAACCTCGAACTTACCTATTTTATTAGCGTAAGCTCCTGTAAAGGCACCTTTCTCATAGCCGAATAATTCGCTTTCCAGCAGCTCATCGGGTATTGCCCCGCAGTTGATAGGCACAAAAGCATATTCGGAGCGGTCACTGTGATTGTGTATGGCACGGGCAAACAGCTCTTTTCCTGTTCCGCTTTCTCCGTATAGCATGACATTTGAGTCTGTCTGAGCGGCTTTCTCAGCCAGCCTTTTGATCTCAAGGAAATTTGGGGATAACCCCAGTATGTTTTCGAACCGTAGCTTGACCTGACTTCTTGCAACGGACTGTATGATCTGTTTTCTAAGCTTGTTTATATTTTGAAGGGTGAGGATCATCTCACTGGATTCGCTGCCGGTTTTTAAATAGGATACAGAGGCTAAGAGGGAATATTCATCACCTTTATACTTGACGGTTATTTCGCATGGATCAGGATGCTCCTTGCCTTTGAGTATACCCTGCAGTATACTGTTTCCCCATACTTCCTTCACAAAACCATCGTCATCATTTATCCCGATCTCTCTAAGAACCTTGACCAAAGCCTTATTCTTGTAAAATATCTCACCATTATTATCATACAGAACAATACCTGCATTAATGGTGTCTAATGCACAGATTAGCCTGCTACTTAGCAGCTTTTTCTCCATATTTATCTGATATTCGGAATATTTGGCCTCAAGTAAATCGGACATTTTCTCTAGAAAATTCAGGAATATGGATTTGTTGGTAATAATCCTGTTCTTCTGCTCTTCATCAAAAGCAATAATGCCTATTACTCCTATTGTTTCATCTCCTTGCATTATAGGAACGCATATCTCGGCTTTCTCTGCACAGGTTGAAGACCTGGGACATATTTGGCAGATGGAATTGTCTTTTTCATGATCGGCAATGACCAGAGGAGCTCCGGTCCTCAGACAGTAATCAAAAGCTGTGTTTTCCTCAATTATCTCACCTATAAGCGCTTTGTATCTGCCTGTTCCTGAAATACGCTCCATATCTTTATTCATTATTGTAACGTCAATCCGGAGAACAGCTTCTATAGCTTCAGCGACCCTCTGACACAAATCATAATACTGCTTTAGGCTTTCTATATCACAATCCACTGGATCACCCCCGTTACAAATTACTACATCTGAATTGTATTGGAATTTGATTCCATCATATATAGAATACAGCATTTTGCCTTTGATGTACACAACTCATATGGTACTATTTATATAAGCAGATTTTGGAACAGGAAGTGGAGAAAATGGATGAGATATATAGGATATTGGTCGTAAACCCAGGGTCAACTTCGACAAAGATAGCCGTTTATGACAATGAAGAGGAAGTGTTTGCAAAGGTCATTTCCCATTCATCAGAGGAACTGAAGAGGTTCAGACACATATATGAGCAGTATGACTTCAGAAAGGATTTGATACTGGATACCCTTAAGGAACAGGAAATACCACTGGAAAGCCTGGATGCAGTGGCAGGCAGAGGTGGAAATATGAAGCCTGTAACCGGGGGGACATATCTGGTAAACCATAGAATGCTGGAGGATCTTAAGATAGGAGTAATGGGGCAGCACCCGTCAAACCTTGGAGGGAAGATAGTCAGTGAAATAGCTGACAGTCTCGGACTAAAGGCTTATGTGGTTGATCCTGTCGTAGTGGATGAAATGGAGGATATTGCAAGAGTATCAGGTATGCCGGAGATCCAGAGGAAAGCCAAAGACCATCCCCTGAACCAGAAAGCAGCAGCAAGAAGGGCATCTGCGGAATTGAGCAGGGAATACAGCGAGTTGAACCTGCTGGTAGCCCATCTGGGAGGAGGCATATCTCTGGGTGTACATAAGCAAGGCCGGATAGTGGATGTGAATAATGTATTGGACGGAGACGGACCCTTTTCACCGGAAAGATCCGGAGGCCTGCCAGTCGGCTCATTAGTTGATATGTGCTTTTCAGGAAAATATACAAAGGATGAGATAATGAGGAAGATAGTCGGAAACGGCGGGCTGACTGCATACCTGGGGACAAATGACGGAAGAGAGGTTCAGCGTAGGATAAAGAGCGGAGATGAATATGCGGAGCTTATCTACAGGGCAATGGCTTATCAGATATCAAAGGAGATAGGCGCAGGGGCCACTGTGCTGAAGGGAAAGGTGGATGCAATAGTGCTTACCGGGGGGATAGCACGGGATGAAGAGTTTATAGGCTGGATAAAAGAGAGTGTTGAATTCATCGCACCGGTAAAAGTATACCCCGGAGAATTCGAGATGCAGGCGCTGGCCCAGGGAGTTCTGAGGGTAATCAAAGGTCAGGAGGAAATAAAGATATATAAGTGATGTACTGGAGTCCTGCGGAGTTTATAGAATCCGCAGGACTCTTTTGAAGTAAAAAATATATTGTAAAAGTCCTAATGATTAAGACTTTTTTAAATATCATTCGTAGTATATTAATGTAGAAATGTTTTTCACTAAGAAATTCTATAAACTATAGCTGCCGCACGTAGCATCCGCTAAGTGCTCTCACTACAGAGAATTTCTAAGTTCAAAACAAGTCTTAATAGAAAACATTTAGGAGGGACCAAAATGATCAAGAAAAAAGTGGGCAGCATCACACTGGCAGTTGGACTCATCACTGTGGGTGCGCTGCTGTTTGCACAGAACTTTATGGAATTACCTGTTATGGACATATATAGATATTGGCCGGTGCTTCTAATCGGACTGGGTTTGGAAATGGTGCTCTATATGGTACTTTACGGCAGGGGCAACACTGAAGTAAAGCTTAGTGTGGACGGTCTGTGTATAGTTTTTATAATAATTCTTGGACTTGTATCCAATGGAGTAAGGTTCGTACATTTCAACAGTCCGGGACGTATGTTCTTCGGGTTTAATGGAAATTCAGTAATCGACGGTGTGAAGTACAGGAATGAAATAAGTGAAACCTATACCAAGGATAATATTTCTAACAACTATGACTTGAAATCGCTGAGGGTGGTCAACGGTTTTGGCGATATCAAGGTGTATCCTGCTGATGCAAAAGATATCAGAATAGAGGCTGCTGTCAAGGTCAAGTACAACAATGAAGCCAAAGCAAGGGAGTATATAAAGGATGCAATAGAAATCAAAGAGGGTGATGTCACGGAGATTTCCCCCAGGAATCCCCATGATTGGGATAAGGATGATTATTCAAAAGCTCAAATTGATTTTGTAATATACGTGCCGAAGGATGTTGAAGTATATGCAAAAGGAAGCTTCGGAGACATAGAAGTAGACGGTATCCACGGAAAATGCACCTTGGAGAATAAGAATGGTGAGATAGAAGCTGCCAATGTCAAGGGTGATGTAGATATAGACAACTCTTTTGGAGACATTAAAGTGAGGAATATAGAAGGAAAGGCTGATATTTTCAATAGAAACGGTGAGATCACCGCTGAGAAGATATCAGGAGACACTGTGATTGAAAGTAATTTTGGAGATATAGAGGCAAAAGCAATCGGAGGAGATCTGAGAGTTGCAAACAACAACGGGGAAATAAATGTCAGTGATGTAAGCGGCAAAGCTGAGTTGGGCAACTCCTTCGGAGATATAAACGTGGATGAGGTAGACGGTGACATTACAGTGGAGAACAAGAATGGAAGGATAGAGGCAGAAGAAGTAGCAGGAAATGCAAAGATAACCAATTCTTTTGGTGACATCTACTACAGATCAAAAAACATTAACAACGGAGATATATATGCAAAGACAAAGTTCGGAGATATAGACTGTAAAAAACCGCTGCAACTCAACAAGGAAGGCCAGGATACGGTAGCCCAGGGCAAAATAGGCTCGGGACAGTACCGGATAGAGCTGATAACCAATAATGGCGATATAAATATAGAGTAAGGCTCAGAAAATGAGCCTTTATTCTTTTTTACCGTTGTGGTAAATTGTTCATAAGTAATTTGATTTCTGTAATCACATAATACGAAATAATGCACAAAATTAATGACTTTAGAGTATGGAGGGCATATGTACAAGGATATAAAAGCTGTTATATTTGATGTGGACGGTACTCTCATAGATTCCATGTGGATATGGAAGCAGGTTGATATTGAGTATCTGGGTAAAAGAGGGATTCCATTGCCGGAAAAGCTGCAGTCAGAGATAGAAGGTATGAGCTATTCTGAAACAGCTATTTATTTCAAGGCAAGGTTTGATCTGCCGGAATCTTTGGAGGAGATAAAGGAAGAATGGAGAATAATGGCTGAAGACTATTACAAGACCCATATAAAGCTGAAGAGCGGGGTTAAGAAATTTCTGCAGCTGCTTTATGAAAAGGGCTATAAGATAGGCATTGCCACCAGTAACTCCCGGGAGCTGGTGGATCACATGCTTAAAAATCATGATATAGAAAAATACTTCTCTGTAATAAGGACCTCCTGCGAGGTGGACAAAGGTAAGCCATATCCTGATGTATATCTTAAGGTAGCTGAGGATATGGGCATAGATCCGGTGCATTGCATCGTCTTTGAAGACACAGTCGCAGGTGTAATGGCTGCAAAGTCAGCGGGTATGAAGGTTTTTGCCATGGCTGATGAGACATCGGCAGATTCAAAGGATAAGCTGGTAGAGATGACGGAAGGCTATATCCATAGCTTTGAAGAAGTAATGGAGTACTTTAAGTAAAAAGTTGATTAGTTTGAGACTAAAGATACATAAGCAACAATAGAGCAGCCATGTATAGAGCAGTATGAGCATATATGGCTGCTTGTATTTATATATAGCTTTGACTATTTCAAATACATAGAATTATTTTTTCGCAATAACTCTTGAAGTGTGAAACAAAGATAATTCGTATTAATATACAGATAAGTTGCAAAAATTCTATTACATTCTAGCTTCGCAACAATCCTCAAATCGAACCAGCTACGCAGGGCTGTTTACTCGATACAATGTAAGAATTTTAATGCAACTTAAGCAGATGGGTGACAGGAGGTGATAGGTTGAGGGACGAAGAAATAGTATCATATATATTGAAGGGCAAAACGGATTTGTTTTCAGTGATTATCGACAAATATCAGTCCAAGGTCTTCTCAACCGCCTATCACTATACCCATGACCAGGAGGAAGCACGGGATTTGACCCAGGAGATATTCATAAAGCTTTATAACAATCTGCAGAGCTATAAGAATAAAGCCTCCTTCTCCACATGGCTGTATAGAATAGCAGTGAACCGGTGCATAGACTGGACGAGGAAAAGGAAGCTCCAGACAATATCGAGCATGTATGACAACTGTGAAGATGAGCTGGATATATTTGATACCATTGCAGATAAAGCCGGTGGTCCGGAAGAAGAGCTGATAAAGCAGGAGAACAAGGTGTATATCAGGAAAGTGGTAGAGGACCTGCCGGAGATTTATAAGACGGTAATCATACTGTATTATTTTGAAGATTTCAGTCCGCAGGAGATATCGGACATAACCGGTGATCCCAGGCGTACCATAGAGACAAGGCTTTATAGAGGCAAGAACCTTTTGAAGCTTAGATTGGAAGAGTTGGTTTGTGGAGGTGAAAAAAATGTGCTGCAATGAATACAGGAATGATCTTCATGAATATGCAAGCGGAAAATTAAATGAACTTGAAAGCTACACAATAGCAAAACATCTGAAGTCCTGTGACAAATGCAGAAGAGAATCGAAGGAAATCAAGGAGTTGAAAGCATTTCTCAAGTTCAGCCTCCGGGAGGATATCCTTCCTCCAATGGATCTGAAGTCCGGAATAATGGCATCCATCGACCTGAAGAAGTACAAAACGGTGTACAAAAATACCCTGGGTGAGGTTGCCAATTGGGGAATGAGCCTTGTTGCAGCAGGGTTGATACTCTTGCTGTTGAATGTGGCTCCCGCAGGTGATATGACTCACGTACAAAATGATTGGAATAATACCAGGGATAGCATAAAGGAAAAAATATATCAGCCCCTTAGTTCAATAAGTGAGGGATTGGATAAGTTCACAAACAGAATCACTCAGCTGGATGGAATTACAGGGAGAATAGAAAGGGAGAAAGAGGGAGGAAATTAATATGAATTGTAAATATCATAAACAATCGGAAGCGAAATATATTTGTGATAAGTGCAAGCAGCCAATATGTGAAGAGTGTTCTGTAGATGTGAATGGCAGCAAGATATGCAGCAACTGTATAGAAAAATCAGTGTTTTCTAATGATGGCAGGTATTACAAAGGAGGTTTCTTCGAGAGCTTTGCATTCTTTTGTTTCGCAGTAGTTCCCGGAGCAGCCCAGATGTATATGAACCTTTTCAAAAGAGGCTTCCAGCTTATGTTCGGATTTATAGCTTCCATTGTGCTTTTCAGCTATATAAGTACCGAAAGCATGATACCACTTATAATAATACCCACTTGGTTCTTTAGCTTCTTTGACAGCTATGCCATTAGAAGAAGGCTTAGAAAGGGAGAATATGTGGAAGACAGTGTGATATTTGAATACAATGTAATTCTTGAGAATAAGAAGATTGTCGGAATCATAATGCTGATACTGGGCATAATGGGGCTTGCAAATGCCTTTGAACATTCAGTGATACAGCATCTCTTTGGAGGAGACCTTTACTGGGCGATGAAGAGAAGCATAATGCCGATAGCACTGGTATTGGCGGGAGTATATATAATAAAGAGATCAAAGAAAACAGAGGAAATCTCTAGCACGGAAAATGATATGGAAAATGATATTGAAGCATAAAAATATTATGTGGAGTAATACAAAATTTGATATAATGTATATACTAAACCTGTAAAACTAAATATTTTACAGGTTTTTTCCAACTAAATTTCATAAATGGAAAAGAGGTGTTTTTCATGAATATCATAATTGAAAAAGATGCTGCAGCTTATATCAAAAGGCATTCTAAAGATCAATCAGTAACACTTTATATTCAAGCAGCAGGAGGCGGCTGATGTTCAGTACAAAGCCCGACAGTTCAGTTGGGAAAGCCTGCAAAACCGGAAAGCTTTGAAATGCACAATGTAAATGAAATAAGTGTATATCTAAAGAAGGGCATCAAAGTAAGAGATGATAAAATCCATATATTCATGAGAAAATTCCTCTGGATAAAGGACCTGGCAGTGGATGGCATGCGCATAAATTACTAAAAAACCTGTATTATACATTGACTTATCATAAGGATTTAATTATAATGAAAAATGAACGTCAAAACAAACAGAAATGTGCCCGTAGCTCAGCTGGATAGAGTGTCTGACTACGAATCAGAAGGTCGTGGGTTCGACTCCCTCCGGGCACACCATAACCAAGTAATTGCAATGGTTTGAGGCCATTTAAAAACTATAAAAAGTTGAAAGCAAACCTACTGATTGTTTAGTTGAAAATAGACTAGTCAGTGGGTTTCTTTATTTTTTGTTTTCTTCTCTGATTAGTCGAAATCTACTATGAAAGGAAGAAAGAAATGAGAATTAAACTAACGGCACCAAACAGTAAGGCAAAAACTATCAGTGAAGGCTTCAAAGAGTTCAATAGGTATTGCAGAGTAAAGAATCTATCAGAGAAAACACTTGATTTTTATGAAGAGTGTTTAGCCCGCTTCTGCAAATTCTACCCTGAAGAAGGACTATTGTCCGACATAACGCAACAAACGGTTGAAGAATATATCTTATTTCTAAAAACTAATACTGGTTTCAATAGTGTATCAATCAATTCTTCATTAAGAGGGCTTAGAGCAATTTTATACTACTTCATGAAAACTGAGCATGTACCAGAGTTCAAAATCCAATTAGTGAAGTCAGAGAAGAATGTAAAGGAGACTTATACAGAAGCGGAATTAAGACTGCTCTTGAAAAAGCCAGACATAAAGCATTGTATCTTTACAGAGTACAGAGATTGGGTAATTATCAATTATCTGCTATCTACTGGGAACAGGCTCAATACTGTGATTAATCTGAGGATAGGAAACATTGATTTTGAAAACAGTGTAATTATGCTGGAAAAGACAAAGAATAGAAAGCAACAGGTTGTACCATTAAGCAAGACATTAAATAAAGTTTTGGCTGAGTATGTACAGTATCGAAAAGGAGAATTAACTGATTATCTATTCTGTAGCATATATGGGGAAAAACTTACACCGAATGCTTTAGGACATTCGATAAGAAAGTACAATATCAAAAGGGGAGTCGGCAAGACTAGTATTCATCTTTTCCGTCATACCTTTGCAAAGAACTGGATACTTGCAGGAGGTGACATTTTTAGATTGCAGAAACTACTAGGACATAGCAGTATGGATATTGTTCGTGAATATGTGAATATGTTTTCGGATGACTTGCAGAAGGATTTTGATAGGTTTAATCCGCTAGAACAAATTGCTTGTAATGGTTCATATATCACTATGAGATAGAGAAAAAAGAGAGGATGATAAATATGGATAAGAACACAATAATTAATGAGTTACGAGAACTTGGAACTGGTATGATTTTAGGATATGGCTTCACAAGTGCACTTTCATTCTGCGGTGGCTATGCGACTTTGATGTTAAATAAGCCCGTCAACAAACTTCCTGATGAGTTGCTTGCTAAGGTATTCTTCCATTCAAAAGGACTATGCGATTTAGAAGACCTAGTTGGATATGTAACAGATAATGATTTGCTGGAAGACGGAGTAATACACTATAACGAATAGAACCTTTGTAATTGATTCAATTTAGTGGTAGAAGTGAGGTATAAAAGGATACCTCCTTCTATCCGTAAGCAAAATTATCATTCAGGCACAGTAGTTATTAGGCTATCAACATGCTAAGTGAGTCTATAACTCTCAGTAAAGTCTGAGCTTACAGAAAGAAGGTGAAGTATGTTTCGAGAAACTTACCCAGAAAGACCGCAAGGGTATCCTGTATTGAAAGAAGAACTCTTGTTGGGCTATTTTATTAAACTGATGAAAGGCAAATATAAAGTCATTGTAGCAAAGAAATACATCGAAGTGATTGAAGATATGATATACGGCATACTAACAGCCCAAAGAGGAGAACTGACAGTCATACCAGCATTTATGGGTTTAGGGAAGAGTTCGTTGCTAATGGTATTCATCAAGGTTATGGCAACAATTGACCCTAGTTTCGGTTGTATCGTAGTTAAAGAACGAATAGAAGATATGTTGGCTTTAGAAGAGCAACTTGGTTATGTTGATGACCAATATGGAGAACAAAAAATAGCATATGCGATTCACAGCTTTCATCAGAGTATTTGCTACAAGCACTATAAAAAATATGAATCTGGAATGTGCAGGAAGTGTGATGTTTCCATATGCAGAGTCAAAAGCTCATTTGAAGAGCAATATAAATATCCTGTTGCTATTATTACCCATGAAAGGCTTTTCAGAGAAGCTAACACTGAGGAAATGATTAATCATCTTAAGATTTGGAAAGATGAGAAGGGGAATAAAAGAGAACGCCAATATATCTTTATAGATGAGCGTCCCAAGTTTTTCACTACCCAGAAGGAGAACTGGGCAACATTTGACATTCTTGTCAACCAACTAGAGAGAATTGCTTCATTATCAAATAAATCTATTGATTTAGAGATGATTAAAGAAAAAGGGTATAAGCGATTTAGTTCCATTAAAAACAACGAAGCAAGGCTTTTCCATGAAGCAGAAGTATTATCAAAGCTAAGAGAAATGGATGAAGTGTGGTGGAAACATTGCCCGGAAGAACACCAGAAATTATTCCCCATGTATAAGGACTTTTTCTCTAATGGTGGGTATAATAACAATGGCTTTCTAATGACCTATCAATACACAGACTATACATTTAAAGATTATGCAACAGTTATCCTTGATGGCACTGCAAAAGGTGATATGATTTATCCTGACAGTAGCAGATTCATTGGAATAGAGGACTTCAGGACATATGAAAACTTGACAGTTTATCACTGTGAGGAGTTTAACCTTTCAAAGACGAAGCTAGAGGATGATAGTGATAAAGGCGGACTTTCCAAAGAGAAAAAACTAAGTATATTGATTCCAGAAATTAATGAGATAAGCCAATCAGGAAAAACACTTGTATTATGTGCGGAAGAAAACGAAGAAGCAATTTCAGAACTTCTTGCAGGAGTAAGTAATGTTGCTATAGCTCATTTTAATGCAGTTAAGGGTTCGAATAAATATCTGGGTTGTACGAATATATTCTTTGCAGGGACAATGGATTTTGGTGATGGGTATTATATTCTAAAAGCATTGGCAATAAATGCAGATAATGTTGATACTTTTGAGACTCACAATATTGGGAGACAACACTTATTCAAATCCGACTTTATTAATCAGGTTGAGAGGAATGATAAGGAAAGGTATATCCTGCAAGATATATTCAGAACAGCAATTCGTAAGGTAGATAATAAAGAGCCGGTTAATGTGTATCTATTTCAGACAGACAAAGAGCTTGTTAGGCTGATTGCAGAATCTCTAAAAGGTTGTACTGTAAAGATATGGACACCAGCACAATATAGAATGCAAGTCGCACCTAGAGAGACACAAATATTAGAATATCTAAGAAGTAACCTTGTAAATATAGGCGATGAATTGAGGAAGAGCCAGCTTGAAAAACATTTAGGCATATCAAAAGATGTTAGGAAAGAGACATTCAAAAGGGAAAGAGTCCGGCAGTTCCTACTAGATAATGGTATTGAGAATAGAGGACAGAAGTTGATTAAGATTAAATAGACCAGCAAATAAAAGGGGGGAATGAATACTTATTTTATAGAAGATACCCCCCTTTTTAGTTACAATCATTGAGAACAATCACTTCTCTGTAAGGAAATAAAAGTTGTTGGAAACGCACGAAGTAAGTTTCCGGCAACTACTATCTTTGCTTGCAAAATAGTTAACGCCTGTAGGCACTCTGACGCGGAATATTAAGCTAATTCAACTGTGTCATACGGGTTTCATACGAAAGAGAATATCGTTTGACATGAAAGGATACCAGCAGTTACCGCTTTTAATAGAGCAAATATTGCAAATAAAAAAGCTCTTTTCATTGATGTTGCTGACTTAAAAGCAATTGTTATAAAGAGCTTATTCCACAACGATAGATGATAAGGAAGTAATTAATCGTATATTACTCAATTATTTCATACGAGACGATTTTCCGTGTAGTACCTTCAGTTAAGTACCCCCCATGCAAAATGGCAGGGTACTTGATTATTTTAGGAGTAAATACCTCCCACTCTTATTGTAACTGAACCTAAAAATGATACAATTGAACACAGTGTTCCGAAGTTAAACATAACTTACGATTGTAATTTAGATTCCAATTAAGCCAGTAGAAGTTTATATTTCCCTTTACCGATATTTTCAAAGTCGTCATAGCAGACAGCGTGATAATGCCGGAGTCTGTTTGAGCAACACCTTGAAGAAATGTGAGTTCTAATGGTTGATTCCTTGTATTTTGTACCTTTGTTTTTCATGTGATGGATTACTTCACTGATAGTAAATTCGTTCTTGCCTTTGGAACTGATTATCTCTCTGACAGATGAGATTATTTCATCCCTGCAAGTACTATCTTTAAACATAATCTTACAACCCTCCTTCTTGAAATTATCATCGTGGATTTGTTAGATTAATTATACAAAATATCAATTATCTCAACAAGTAAGCGAGGTATTGGTGTTCTAGAGGTGTGTTTTAAGCTTGTGATTGTGTTTGTGATGGTATAACTTAAACAAACGGGATAGAACATAGACAAACGGTTTGCTTAAGGTTAAAATTTGAATTTATAAACAAATGTTTACAAATGTACTTGAATTCAAACAAACGATATGCTATGATTATTTTGAAATTGCAAAGGAGGTTTTAAAATGAACATAGCATACATAAGAGTAAGCACAGCAGAACAAAACGAAGACAGACAGCTTGAAGCAATGAAACAATACAACATTGAGAAATACTTCATAGAAAAGGCGAGTGCTAAAGATACCAACAGACCTAAACTATTAGAACTGCTAGAGTTTGCAAGAGATGGGGATACGGTTTATATTAAAGACTTCTCAAGACTTGCCAGAAGTACAAAAGACCTTCTGGATTTGGTTGAGCAATTAAACACTAAGGGAGTAAAGCTGATAAGCCTGAAAGAGAATCTGGATACGCACACAAGTACAGGAAAGCTAATGCTAACAATGATAGGTGCAATATATGAATTTGAAAGAAGTAACCTTCTGGAAAGACAAAGAGAAGGAATCGTCATTGCTAAAGCTAACAACAAGTACAAAGGGCGAAAAGAGATTAAAAGACCTGACAACTGGCAGGAAGTATATAGTCAATACAAGTGCAGGGAATTAACGGCTACTAAAGCAATGGAGAAGTTAGGCTTAAAGAAGAACACCTTTTATAAGTTAGTTAAAGAGCATGAAGGCAGGTGAAAACCTGTCCTTTTTCCTGCATAGAGGGTTGGGTTTGCAAGTTTTGATTGTTTACTTTTGTGTAAATAGGGGGGTAGTACTTCCGTTCCTACCAAATAGAAAATTTATGAACAGCCAATGATAGCAAGCATAGTGATTTTAATAACTTGGAAATCTAGCTTCCCAATAAAAAAGCAGTGTGAATGAATCACCTGCTATTATGTCGCAGAATAAATTAATTTGACAGTGTAAATTTATTTTAAATCAATGTTGGTAAAAGTGTAGTCAATGCTAGTTTTATCTCCAGTACTCATATCAAGATATCCTTCACGGTAATCACCATGCTCAACTTTATAATTACCAAGATAATATGAGTATCTGAAAATCAATACATAGTTAGGTTTTATTTCAGGCAGTTTAATTGGTTCTGATAGCTCACCGTCAGTTTGAATATGCTTGACATATCTTGGCTCGAATTTATATGGTACGGATATCTTGTAGTCAATACTGCTTTTGCCTTCCGGAATAACTAATTTAATTGTCTTTCCATAATCAAAGCCAGCACCACGACTAACTACGGAAGGGTCAGAGTTTGCATTAACTAAAGCGACAATTTCAACATTAAGACCGCCTTTTGGGGCTACTTTTCCATCAGGGATTATTACTTTTCCTGATATATTATGAGATGCATCTGATTTAATATTCAGTGTTCTATTGGTTTCATTCCACTCTACAAGGTAACCCATGTATTGGAAATCTTCTGCTGATATCATTGTCTTTCCGCCTATATTTACGGAATCGATTGGTTTACCATCAATATAGGTTTTGATGTCAGTATAGTAGACTTTTCCAATAACATCACCAATTTTCAAAGGCTTTGCTGCAGCAGTTATTAAAGTGGTAATTAATAAGGCTAAAACAACAAGCAGGACTAATGTTTTTTTTCGCATATGTAACCCTCCCAAATAAATCATTAAATGAAACATGAGTATCACTAAGTAAATATTATCATTTTGTGCTAATACTTGCTTCAAGTAAATATTTCCATTATTGAAGTGTTGGAGTAATAAATATAGACAACACAAATATTGATATAAAATATATAAAAATATTATTGGACAGTATTTTTACTCGGATAATTTATAATGTTAAATATGTAAAAGGAATGGGAGTCAAACACTTAACGCTTAGCTAAATTAGAAGTATCGTTCTTCCATTACCCCCTCTTGCAGAACAGAAACACATTGTGCAAAAGGTAGGCTAACTTATTGTGTTATGTGATGAGCTAGTAAAGAACATTGTGCGATAGTGAATTGTTAATGCAATCTGTATTACAGGAAGCATTTAAAGAAGCTAAAATACCATCTTGACAGCAGTTTTGAAGCCATATATAATGAATTAAAACTAAAGAATCAGTAGTACTGCTTTACGATTAAGAATCGGAAATCTAGTAATTACAATGGTTTAAGCTCAGCTGGATAGAGTGTCTGACTACGAATCAGAAGGTCGTGGGTTCGACTCCCTCCGGGCACACCATTTTTTACGAATTGTAGAAACCTTGAGAAATCAAGGTTTTTTGTTTTTTGGCGAAATCAAAAACAGGCAGGTGACTTCCTGCCTGTTGTAAACAATCTTCCTATACCTTGAACTTTGACATGACCTCCATGAGGTTATTTGCACTGTTTTTGGTATCGCTGCTGTCTGCCAGCACCTCATTGGACCTTTCAACTATAATGGATGTTTTCTGTGCAATATTTTGCGTCCCATCTGCTGCTTCGCCGTTGGAAATGGTTATTTCATTTATTGCTGTAATCATGCTTTCTATGGATACTGACAGCTCCTTCGCAGTGGAGCTGAAATCAGCAACCAGTGATGCTATAAATTCAGCATCCTTTTTGTATTCTCCGGTAGCATCTAGCATAGTATCATAATCCTTATTCACATCTGTAACCATGAAGCTCAGAAGGTTGTTGGAACTATCCGACAGATTATCTACAGACTGTACTACAGTATTTGTTACTTCCTGTATTTGTACAGCAGTCTTGTTGGAAGTTTCAGCAAGCTTCCTTATCTCATCAGCAACTACTGCAAATCCTCTGCCGGCTTCTCCTGCCCTGGCTGCTTCAATTGCAGCATTTAGAGCCAGCAGGTTGGTTTGGTTTGTTATCTCCAATATTGCCTCTGCCAGAACATTTATCTGTTCTATGGCCTTTGCATCCTCTAGTGCCTTTTCTAACTTATTTTTTGCCTCATGAAGCACCTTCATGGCGCTTTGCTGTGATACTGCAAAGCTGTCACTCAGTTGATTGGCTTTATTGCTTATTGCATCTGCTGCAGCGACACCTTCCTGGGCTTTTTCTGCTATTGATTCAACGACCCTTTCTATCTCAGAAGAAGTAGCGTTCATTTCTTCTGCTGAAGCAGCCATTTCTTCCATTCCTGCGGACATTTCCTCAGTGGTTGCCGACACATCCTCTATCTGCTCTGCAAGGTTTGATATACTGCCAATAGCTTTGTCTATAACTATGTTAACATTTGATGCCTCTGCTTTGACGCTGTTAACGGCATCTTTTATTGAATTCTGCATGATATTGATGGACTTTGCCAGAACTCCGAACTCATCTTTTCTATTAGTAAATTTCTTGGATAGTTCCCTTGTAAAGTCACCGGAAGAAACGATATTTAGATGTTCAACTGCCAATTTTACAGGCCTTGCTATAGTACCGGATATTATAAAAGCAAATATAATGCTTATCAGTACAAATGCAACCGACATTGTGACTATAGAAAGCTTAAGGCTGTCTAATTGCTGCAATACTTCATTTTTCAGCACTTCCACTCCTATGGACCATCCGGTGTTCTTTATGGGGGCATAACCGATATACTTAGCCAATCCTCCATCTTTATAATCACCTGTGGAGGATTCTCCTGCAACCATCTTCTCAACTATGTCGGCAAGGGACTGGAGTGAGGTATCATTCTTGGCCTGATCGAAAATGTTATATTTATCAAAGACCAATTGCTTGTTGGCATTAGCTATGGTTGTACCGCTCTTATCAACGATAAATGACTTCCCGGATTCTCCGACGGTTATATCCTTTGTGAAATCACATAATTCATATCCATCTTTAACTGCAATTAGAACTCCGACCACTTCGCCGTCATAAGTTATCGGCACAGAATAGACAATTTGTATAGCATCCAGTTCTTTATCAATAAACGGTTCTGTTGCAACAGCTTCACCTTTTATTGACCTGTTGAAATAATCAGTAGCGCTTACGCTTCTTGTGCTGCCATTTGTCGGGTAGAGCAACCCGTCTTGTGTTACAATTCCCATCCACCTATATTTGCCTCTTGTTGTTTCTTCATATAATATGTTGAGCTTGTCAGCTGCCTGAACATTTATATCTCTTATATCATCCCTGGAAGCAACCAATTCCAGTGCCGAGAGGTTCCCGTTTATTCTGCTTTCCAGAACCTTTGCAGACTGCACTGCAACCAGCGGCAATGTTTCTTTGATTTGATCGGTGAGTGCATTTGAAGAGTAATAGTATGATGCGGCCGCAAATCCAATACACACAAACAACAACAATAAACACACCAAGACAATCATTTTCGTTTTCATACTGCTAAGTATCGAGACACGTTTCCTACTATTATCTTTCTTGTTTTTCTGCTGCTTTTTTTTGATAAAACTAATTGCCATAATTGCATTCCCCTTTCTCGATCCGGCCTTTCTCATTTGTTTATAAAGATATGCACCTTAAAACACAGCATAAGGAGAATCCATGATGTTAAACCAGTAATCTAAAAATCATGGCAGCTCGGTTTAAAGTGTTTCTAACCGAACCGTAGCTTTTCATCTCCATTTTTCACTGAGCTGTCTCGGGAAAACTTGAGAAATAAAAAAATTCAAAACTTTCAAACTAAGCAATCATCTCTATTATATCCAGTAGAGACTTTTAATGTCAATATTCGACATATAAACGGTAACTTATATGTGGTAATCTGTCGATTAGATAAGTGCTTTTATTTTAGATATTGTGATATAATTCACATAGAGGGTTGAATAGCAACTATAATTTTGGAGGGGGTAAATTGCGAGATATCAATAAAGTAAGTATTGCAGCAATGATTGCAATGGCGGTTGTATCTTTTACAAATCTATTTGGCATTAAAGCCGCAGGGGTTTCCGTAATAATAGGTGTTGTACTTTTCTTTGTGAATAAGTTGATGGAAAGAAGGGTTTATAGCGGCAGCGGACTAGACTTTGAAGCTATTGGTTCGGATATCAAAAAAAAGTCCCTTTGGTTTTGGATTTGCCTGCCCATTGTCATGGATGCAGTTTCCATTACTTTGGCCAAGCTGTATTTGCCTGAATATATCGAGCATGTTATAGGAAGGGCAGAGGTCTTTGTCACCTTTGACAAAGCTGCTTTGTTGCTGGTACAGCTTGCAGTGCTGGCTCTGGGAGAGGAGATAGCATGGAGGGCATTTTTCCAGAAGCAGTTGGTGAAGGTTATGTCCCTTGCTCCTGTACTCTTTATTTCATCACTGCTGTTTGCTTTGGGACACGTGGCAAAAGGCAGCTTCATTGTTGTGGCTTATGATGTTTTCTTTGTATTTGTGAACAGTATTCTTTATGGAATTATCTTTCAAAGATCCAATAATGCATGGATCAGTGGCATATCGCATTTTGCTGCTAACTTGTTCAGCATTATCGTGCTGGTGTTTTAGGAAGTATAAATGCCAATCTATAAACTTATTAAGAATAAGTTAACAGACTGGCATTTTTTATTTCTCCTATTCTGCCTTTTCTTTATTTCCTGTCACTATATCAATTCTGTATTTGCCCATATTCATAAAACGTCCTTGTCCGTTGTTAGCTTCGAAGTCAAAATAATTATAATCATAGTACACATATTTGTCATCGGCAGAAAGCAGGTCTCCCTGGACATCTCCTATTTTTCTCACTCCGCTGCCGTCAGTTTTCATAGTGTACACACCATCTTTATCGCCATACACTCTGTAATATAGATTGTCTCCATAGTACTGTACCTCCCAGGCGCCATTTGCACTGAGAAGCTTGTTCCCTGTGCCGTCAAGGTTGATGCTGTAAAATTTGACTGAGTCATACTGACCGCTTTCGCCAAGCTGACGGTAGTAGATCTTATCCTTATAGATGTCGAAGTACATCACCTCAGCCAAGCTCTTTTCATCACTTCCATCCACCCTTACCCTGTGGAGGGTGAAGTGCTCTTCGTTACCTGCAATCAGCCTTCTGTTGGTTATATAGTACAGGTAATCCTCAACCTGAGTAAAACCGTATATCCCACGCCAGTTGGGCTCCATCTGATAGCGGCTCAGTATCTGCAGGCCTGAACCGTCATACTTGACACGCATAGGGTATCCCAGAGGATCATCCCGGCGTGTATTCAGATGGTCAATAGGATCCCAGGTGAAGTAGATCCAGTCGCCATCGGCCAGAGAATCCCCCAGCTTAATAAAGCTGTCAGGATCCCAACTAAAGGAGGACCACATTAAATTCATATTTTCAGAGGAGGCAGCAGGTTCTGAACTTTTCAAATATTCCTGGTACTTGTCTCCAAGCTTCATTTTAGCCAAAAAGCCGAAATTATATAAGTACACTATATCCTCTTCAACCTTCAGGATTCTGCCCGATATGCCTTCATAAACCTGCTCAAGAATACCTTCTGACTTGTTTTCCCTCATAAGGTACAGATTAGTATAGCCTTCGCCTCCATTATCATCAGTAAAGAAGGCAGATGCATTATCATGCCTGATGTAATACCATTTATAATCCCAACCGTCTTTGCTGAATGCGGGTACTTCCTTCAAGAGCCTTGCATTATCTGTAATACCCATTAAGGTTGTCCTGTTAAGTACGGTCAGCTCTCTATACGCAGAAGTGACATCCATATAAACAGTTCTGTCAGCAACAGCAATAAGGCCTTTTAACCATGTGATTTTCTTGCCCAATGCCTCCGCAACAGGTCTCAGAGGTGCATATATAACACCGTTTACCTGAGTTGAAGCAGTTATTGTTGTTTTGCCTCCATATGTAACTTCGACAGTACCATTTGCTTTATCTTCATTGACCTCCGCACCCAGACCGCTTTTAAAGAAATTCAGGGGCACCATGGTCTGGCCATCCTTGAAGACAGGTGATGCAGTCGGATTGCTTTCATCCAGTATTGTCCTGGTACCTTTTACCTTTATATGTGGACTGCCTACAGTAGTCAGGACCGCATCTTCAATCCTGTCATAAGACTGCAGGGACATAGCTTTTAGGGACGGATCAAGCACAAGCATCTCACATCTGTTTGATCCCTTGCCGTCATAGCCGCCAAGTATCATTATGCTGCCATTTTTGAGCTGTACTACATGAGGAAGGCTGTAAGAATATCTCACTTTGTCCAAGTATCGGTAATTGGATTATATACCTCAGTGGTTTTGAAATACTCTTTCCCATGGACTCCCGCCATTACAAGGACTCTGCCGTCGGGCAGGGTAACTGCCCTTGAATTGTTTCTTCCGCTTTCCATAAATGAAGTGGTTCTCCACATATTCAGCTCGGGGTCGAAAATTTCCGCATCCCAGTTAGCCAGGTCACTGTAACCGCCATTGGAGCCTCCGACTATTAAGAACTTGCCGTCTGCCATAACGGTACATGCTCCCGCTGTTCTTGGGTTGGACATCACCCAGGAGGTGTGGAAATTATCCTCAGCATAGTCGTAATATTCCCCGGGAGAGATAGAAGCTTCAAGAACACTAGGCCCATAGGAGAATACATTGCCCTGATTGTTTATCAGGGTTTTGGTTCCCGCATATCCCACCTTTGCTTTTCTGCTCCAGGTATTTTTGCTTACATCGTATGTATATGTTATATTTTCTTTCTTAAAGGTTTTCCCAAAGAGAAGTACAGAACCGTCTTTCAACACAACGGCTGAGACCCACTCAAGGCTCTCCGGCAGGGATGCCGCCTGCCTGAAGCTGTTGTCGGACGGGTTGAAGATTTCTGTTCTGACAGATTGACTATTATAGCTGTCCTGTGAAGGGATTATTTTTTCTTTGCCCCCGATAATGAAAACCCGACCGTCAAGCAATGTCACAGCTGCCTGGCCATACTCCATAGTCCTGTTTGCAAGATGCTTCCATGTGTTATTGCCGGTATCATAGACATAGGCATCATCCCAATTGGAGGTAATAAGGACTTTGTTGTCCCCGGCGGGAGCTGCCAGTCCAATAGACAGTGTCTGATCGGGCAGCTTCGGGCTAAAAGGTATGGGGCTTACTTCCTTCCATGTCCCGATGCTGCTGTTTTCACCTTCTGCGTATACTGACCCAAATGTGCTGCATATTAATAATATAACTGCAGTGAATAAAAAAAAGAGTTTGCTTTGTTTTTGGTACATATAATGTCATCTCCTTTTTTGATATATTGTTATGGAACATCTTAACATAATTCTACTATACGCTGCTTTTTTATGTCAATTTGCAAAGAATACTGGCAGGTATAAATTGATTTTTTAACTGAGTAAATAAAAATAGCATCCTATTTTGGATGTTATTTTTATTTAAAGGAAGTGGTATTATATTATTAACAGCATATTTAGTAATCAGTCCGAGGGGGTGCCTTTCATGCTGCAGCTTATCAAGGAACACCCAATTATATTCAGTATTGCTGTGATTGTAATGTTTATCAGCAATTATTACTCACTCTATAAATTCCTTACCCGGCGTAAAAAATAGTCCGGTTAATTACCTTGTGCACCGGATAGGTCAGCTAGAGGATATAGTTCTTTGTCTTCTTTTGCTATCCTTGCACCAAGAACCTCAAATATCGCTTTCGTTTCAGAGATAAATCTGTCGGGTGACTCTTCGATAGCTTTGTAGCTTGGCCATGCGCTCATGTAATTTTCAAATTCGCCTTTTATGTGCCCCATCTCAGAGTTATATTTCTTTGACAGATCCCTAAGAGCTGTATTGTCTGATTCCATTAGTCTGGGATATAGGGACTGGTCTTCCATGGTAAGATGCATCTTTAGCTTTCCGGACAATAGCGCCAGCTGCCTGCGGAGCTCCATCTCGTTTCCCTTCAGTTTATCCTTTGAAAGATAGTTGCTTATATTACCTACCAAATTGATCATTTCTTCATGTTGCCTTTTGAAGTTTTCAGTTATTTTCGTTTTATATACTCTCCTTTATTTATTTGGTATCGGAAAAATCAGCCAGTGTTTGGGCAGCCAGCTCTTTTTTGAACTCAGAGTTGTAATAGCTTAATATTTTGCCGAAAGGGCATTTTCCAAACCTGCAGCTTTCTTTATTCCATGAACATTCCCTGTTGGTATGAAGCGGTTTTTCAAATACATCATATATATCCAATATTGTGATGCTCTCCTTTGGACGATTTAGGGAGAAGCCTCCCCTGGGGCCTCTAGAAGAGGTAAGGAGACCTTCTCTGACCAGGCTTTGGAGAACCTTTGAGAGATGGGCTTCGGATACATTCAGCTCGGCAGCCAGCTCCTTTGCATTCAACGAATTGCCTGAATGCTGCGCAATAAGCATCATGCTGTGAACAGCAATAAAAGTAGTCTCATGTATATTTATAAATCCCATTGAGATACCTCCATTATGGTATTTCGGTACTTAAATACCTATTTATACTTATAATACAAAATATTTCTTATCATGGCAAGTTGTATTTTAATGGGGTCAGGCATGAAGGCTATCTTGTATATACGGGCTGTTTACTATAAATTTATTAAATGTTTCACAATTTGTCGTTTAATGGTATAATTTAGATATAATGGTCAGGATGAATAAATTTTGGCAGGTGAAGCTGATGTATAAAATCAATAGTGAAAGCATAGGAGATGTTAAGAAGTACGTATGGCATTACAGGAAAGACAATAATGAGTATGGACCTTTTACCTATGAGGATATTATTGAAAAGGTCAGAAATGGCGAAATCGGTCCGGATGATTATGTGTTGAAGTTTGGAAACAGAAAGTTCGTCAAAGTATCTGAAGTACAAGGGCTTATTGATATGATCAATCAGCCTGAGCAGGAACAGGAAGAACAGGCGGAATCGTCTGAGGAGCAAGGTGCTGCTGATGATAAAATGAACAAAGAAGAGCACCAGGGTGAATTTGAGAAAATGACAACACAATTGCAGGGAAAACATAAAAAGGATCACTCCGGTCAAAGGATTGCTATGATTACAGCTGGATTAATGGGATTGGGTCTGGCAGTCTGGTTATTGACACGGCTTATATAGTTTTTTTAAAAGTCTTGAGTTATCAAGGCTTTTTGTTTTGAAAAAATATTATTGGTTCGAAGGACGTGGAGCACTGTCTTTAGGGTGCTCCATTCTGATATAATAAGCTTGTGTGTAATAGAAAATAAAGGGGTTAGGGGATTGATGGATTGGAAAACACAGAGGTGCAGGGACTGAAGATAGCTGTTCATGACAGAAAGAAAATCAACAAGAAAATCATATCCATGATAGTACCGATAACCATAGAAAATCTGCTTCAGATGGTTGCAGGAATAGTGTCAATGGGTATGATAGGCAGGATAGACGCACTATCCATAAGCGCTTTGGGGGTAGGGACAAGGATCACCCAGATAATATGGGCGCTTTTCAAGGGTATAACCACAGGAGCTACTGTATATGTAGCACAGTACTATGGAGCTGGAGATATCTGCAAGGTAAGGAATGTCATAAAGCAGACCCTAATATCTGGTTTTGTGCTGGTAATGATACTTTCTGCAATTGTTTATACTCAGGCACCAAGGCTGCTGCTGATATTCGATCCGCAGCCTGAGCTTCTGAGTCTGGCCACAGAATATATAAGGACAGTATGCTTCGGACTTCCCTTTCTGGCTATGATGCTTATTGTCGGGGGTGCTTTGCAGGGAATGGGAAATGCCAGGACTCCAATGTTCATAACTATGATTATGAATATAGTGAACATATTGGTGGGATATGTGGTAATATTCGGAAGGTTCGGAGTAGCTCCAATGGGCGTAAGGGGTGCGGCATTGGCGACAGCTCTTTCACAGGTGACAGCCGCTCTTTTGGGTTTGTTTGTGCTTTTCAATAAAAAGGGAGTATTGAAAGGTTCTCTGAACAAAAAACTGCTGTCTGTTGACAAGCGGCAGATAGCAGATGTATATAGAGTGGGGCTTCCTACTTCTATGGAGTCAATATTTTGGCAGCTTGCGGCAATCATACTTACAAGAGCGATACTAACCTTTGGAGAAACGGCTTTTGCTGCCCATCAGCTGGGCTTGCAGGCTGAATCAATATCCTACATGCCTGCGGCAGGCTTTGGTATTGTTGCAACGGCTCTTATAGGCCAGGCATTGGGAGCACAGGACAAGGAGCTGGCCCGCATCTATCTGAGGCAGGTACTTAAAGGTGCTTTGTGCATCACTACTTTGTGTGTGATAGTTCTGGTTGGTTTTCCCAAAGTGATGCTGCTGGCTTTGACAGATAATAAGGAGATAATTGAGCTTAGCGCAATATATCTGATACTTATGGGCCTGGTGCAGTTTCCGCAGAATACGACCGGTGTGTTGGCAGGGGCAATGAGGGGAGCAGGCTACACCAAGGTGCCTATGATGGTTGCGGGAGTGGGTCTGTGGGGTGTGCGTGTGCCTCTTGCACTGCTCATGACATATGTATTCAAAAAATCCATAATAGCCATATGGATAGTGATGTGTATAGACCTGCTGTTCAGATTTGTGGTGTGTTTGTTGTATTACAAGAGCAAAAATATATATGAAACAAAGCTGGTGGCAGAAAAATAACTGATATTGGAGGGGTTGATATGAAGGGGATCATAGAATCACTGTTAAACAGAAAGTCGGTCAGGGCATATGAGGACAAGGCTATTCCTGAAGAAATAAAGGATGTCATCATAAGATCAGCCATGAGGGCTCCGACAGCAGGCAATCAAATGCTCTATTCCATAGTGGAGGTTGCTGATCAGAAAACAAAGGAAGTACTTGTAAGAACCTGTGACAACCAGCCATTCATAGCCAAGGCTCCCTATGTGCTGCTCTTTCTGGCGGATTATCAGAGGTGGTATGATTATTTTACAGTTTCAGGAGTTCCTGAGCTTTGCAAAAGCAGGGGCGAAGAAATCAGGAGGCCCCAGGAGGGGGATTTGTTCCTCGCATGCTGCGATGCGCTTATAGCTGCCCAAACTTCAGTAGTGGCTGCGGAGTCTTTGGGTTTAGGTACCTGCTATATAGGGGATATAATGGAGAACTACGAGGAGCACAAGGAGCTGTTTGACCTGCCCCAATATGTCTTCCCAATAGCAATGGTATGCTTCGGATATCCGACTGAACAGCAAAGAGAGAGGCAGCAGCCTGAAAGGTACAAGCAGCAGTACATTGTATTCAAGGATAAATACAGGAGACTGGGTAAAGAAGAACTGGAAGATATGTTCAAAAGCTCAAATGAACGAATGTTCAGAGACAAAAGCAGCATAAACGGAGCGGAAAATTTCGGACAGCATATGTACATGAGAAAATTCAGCAGTGAATTTTCAAGAGAAATGAGCAGATCCGTAAGGGAAATACTTAAGAACTGGAAGTAAATAAGACCCTCTTGCCTGATTGAATACTGGCAGGAGGGTTTGTTTTGCATGCTTAATTTATTTGCAGGATCTGCTCTTACTTAGGTTGACCTTTTCTATTTCAAAGACTCGTAATGCACTCCTTATATCTTTTTCAACTGCCATCTGACCATACTTGTCCACTTGATTCTTGTCCTTAGGGCCGTGGCACAGAGAGGCAGCACCGCCTATACAGCCATTGACACAGGCCATACCTTCAATGAAATTCTCCTTCGGACGATTGAGCTTTGCCAGCTTTAATGCCTTGTCGCAATCAGCTAAACCATCACATACAATGGGATGAAAATCCAGTTGGAGGCTTTCTGAGTCGATAACATGCTTGATTGCCTCTGTCAGACCTCCTGTACGTGCGAATATCCTGCCGAAAAAGGAGGCGTTATCCAAGACTGCTTCCTCATAGTCTGCAATATTGATATTCATGGCATCCAGAAGGGCACAGAGCTCTTCAAAGGTCAGGACATAATCAGTGTCACCTCTAAGCTCCTCTCTCATTATTTCAGCCTTCTTCGAGGTGCATGGCCCTATGAAAACCACACAGGCGTTTTCATCCATGGACTTAATGAGTCTGGATATGGCAATCATGGGGGACACGGAATCAGAGATGTTATCCTTTAGTGTAGGATAGAACAGTTCAATATATCTGACAAAAGAAGGACAACAGGAGCTTGTTATGAACCTTTTATCCTCCGGAGCTTCTAATAGCTCTTTTGTCTCGTGAAGCGCCACCATATCGGCTCCCAGGGCTACTTCCACCGCATCATGGAAACCCATTTGCTTTATGCCTTTTATGACCTGTCCGATGGTAACATTGACAAACTGGCTGGAAACAGAAGGTGCAATCACCGCATACATTCTCTTGCTTTTATCTGTTTTTGCCCTTTTAAGTGCCTCAATGACGTTCACTATAAAGGACTTGTCTGCAATAGCTCCAAAAGGGCATTGATAAGCACAGGCACCGCACTGTATACATTTTTCATTGTCAATAACAGCCTTCTTATCATCATCAAAATTCAAAGCATGGGTAGGACATGCTTTCTTGCAGGGGCGCATAACATCGGAAATGGCATTGTAAGGGCATGCCGACTTGCACTTTCCGCACTCCACACACTTGTTGGGATTTATATATGCACGTCCTCCTGTGTTTTGTATGGCTCCAACAGGACAGGCTTCAGAGCATCGATGGGCAAGACATCCTCTGCAGGCCTCGGTAACGGTGAAGCGGTATATTGGACATTCGTCGCAGGCTATGTCCAGTACTTCCAATATATTGGGGTTATCAGGATTACCTCCTGCAGCCATCTTTATCCGCTGCTCCATGACTGCTCGTTCTTTATGTATACAACATCTTATTCTTGGTTTTGGGCCGGGAGAGAGGATCTTTGGAAGACACTCAAGCTTCTTGCCAAGGGAACCTTCTAGAGCCAGCTCTGCTACACCTCGGAGAACCTCATATTTTATCAATTGTACATCTGTTTCAAATTTTCTCATTTCTTTCTCCCCCGTAATTATATATAAGTTAGCTGGATTTTTTTGCCCAAGCGCTCCATAAGCTCCGCCAGTTCAGCAACCACTTTTATTTTTATACTCAGATCCACAGGAAAATCAGGATTCTGATGTGCCGGATTAACAGCCTTGCCTACCCATATATTTAAATGAGTACAATCTTCAACAAGCAGCTTTGCCAGCTGGGAGGCACCGTCCAGGCTGTTGAAGCTGCAATGGAGGTTACGTTGGGCATTGCTGCTTATATAGGCTTTTATCTTATCAACAGTCTTCCTTAGGGTAAGGACCCCTTCGGTTACTAGGTCTATGCCTTTGATTCGGGCAGTAGGGGGGACTTCAGGATCTGCATAATCTAAATTGGTGATTATTTCTTCATCCAATTCCCGTGCGGCTATTTTTGCTGCAGTCCCGCCGCATATAACTTTCTTACCCTTGGAGCTTTTCAATGTGTCAATTACCCATTTGTCATCCTCCGGGTTAAGAGGGGGGCCGGTAAATAGGTCCACTTCTTCAGATTGGCGGAGCTTTGCCGTAACTACTGTGGTATCATCTCCGGGCCTGGTGGCATATAGTCCGTGACAAGTTTCTATTAGGCTCTTGGATATGCCTGCCGCACATTTTTCTACTCGCACTTGCCGTTGCAGATATTCCTCTACATTGCTCCACTGCCATCCAAGGTTGAGGACCCCGCCTACACCTGCATGTATGACACCATCACTTACTACAGTAAGTACATCATTCTTATCCATCAGAAAAGAGCTTTCCTTTACGATGCGGTCATTTACCTGAATCGCATTGTTTTGCATGGGGAGCAGTTCTTTTCCGTTGTGTAGAAGGAACATTGGGGGATTATCATATTCAGCCACATAGACTTGGCCGTTTTCGTGTATTTTTATAATAGTAAAGGTTGAATAAGCAAGCTTTCGTACACTGCATACCGGTAAGGTCTGCATTATAGTATCTACAGTCTCGTATATACTTGCTCCCTCCTTCAGCATTGTAGCAGCTATCTTGCAGGTCAGCGTAGCAAGGATATTGGCTTTGACACCACTGCCCAGCCCGTCGGATATGACTATTATCACACTATCCTCGGAACGCACTATTTCAACCTTATCTCCGCAGAGTTCTTCTCCGTATTTATTCAAACTATTAAATGCTACATCTATAAAATAACTCATTCTAATTCACCGGTTTCTCCAATTACAATTTCTTTTAGTTTTGTAAGTATTACTTTTGTTTCTGCAGTTGTTTCACCTAATAGCCCTGCTATTTCCTGAGCTACTCGCATCTGTTTTGTTATGACCTTCTGAGCTGCCTCCAGAGTATTCTGCTTTACTTTCATAAGCTCTTCCCTGTTTTTTTCATTCATTGTGACATCCATCATAATGGCCAGAATAAAATCTTGTTTTTCCAAGTATACGAGATTCATCATAAAAGCCTGGCCCTTCTGAGAAAAAAGAACCTTCTTTTTATATATGTTCTGCTTTGTTTCCAACACTTGAACGAAATCTGAATCATCCATCAATATTCCTATGGGTTTGTCTTTAATTTCCTGGGCAGATATATTAAGCAGGCGCTCTGCTGTAGGATTCAGCTCTTTGATCTTTAAGTCAAGATCAATAAGCAGTATTATATTGGGTGATTGTTCGAAGATAACATTTGTAAGGCTTTCTGCCTTGCTTCTCATAAAGGGAAGACACATGGACATTTCTGCCATACCCTCAAGCACAGCCCTTGCCTTCTCTCTGCAGCTGTTATAGCCGCAGGCTCCGCAGTTAAGCTCATCGGTAGGGGTAGGCTTTCCCATCTTTACAAGGACTTTCGCCAGATCCTCACTGGTAACCGTAATACTATGATTGTATTTGTTGTGAAAGTCCTTTGAAAAGCACTGCGGATCGAGGGAACAATCTGATTCAGCATTTGCAGCACCCAGAGCCTTTCTCTTATTGGCATAATCCATGACACGCTGATAACACGTGAAATAGTTATGGTTGTGCTTTGGCATGCCCGGACCGCCCAAGCAGCTTCCCTCGCAAATGCTGGCTTCTATAAAAGCACTTTCAAGCAATCCTTTTTCCAATGCCTGAAAAACCTCAAGACATTTGTTTACTCCGTCTACTTTCAGCATTGTATAGCCTTGTCTGCTGTCGCTCTTGGATACACTTCCGGCAATACCGCCTGAAACAGGATAGCAGCACCCATCAGAAGAAGCCTTGTGGTCAAAGTCTTCAGGCAACAATCTGCTGAGGCAGATAGTCTCCTCGTGAAACCACTGATTAAGCTCCTCAAAGGTAAGCACTGTATCGATTGAACCAATGTGCTGCATTCCGAAGGCTTCTGCTTTTTTTGCCACACAAGGCCCGATAAATACTACGTAGGTATCTGAACCATACACATTCTTCAGGAGCTTGCCATGTGCCAGCATAGGGGATACCGCAGGAATCATATACTGAATAAGAGAAGGATGGTACTTCTCAATCAAATAATTAACAGAAGGACAGCAGGTAGTAATTAGATTTGTATTATCATGCTCTGCCATATACCCCCTATAAAGCTGGGTAATGATATCGGCACCTAGTGCTGTTTCTTCTACGAAAGAAAAACCAAGCTGCTTAAGAGCAGCAGCCAGTTGACCCGAATCTGACATTTCAAAGGCTCCTGCAAAGCTTGGTGCAAGGCTGGCTATAACAG
>JAWLHF010000003.1:30034-55005 GCA_041690515.1 Clostridiaceae bacterium
TAAATTTATGTCAAACATCTAAAGGGCTGATTTACATAACAAAGAGCAATCTGGTATCAGATTGCTCACGGAATGTACGATTCTTATATATTTATATCTGTAATTACTGCAATCCCGACTGCAATATTGCTGCTGCACTGTAGACCAGCAGAATACTCATAACAATGTTGAAGGGTTTTCTGTATTTCGCAAGAAATTTCTGGAACAATGCGCCGAACAATGCCCAGCATGTAATGGATGCAAAGCCTATAACACCGAGGAGCAGCGAAAACATAATCAATGATATGTGGGTATTGTAGTAAGGTGTGATGAAGTTGGAGACCACGGTGATTCCATATAATATTACCTTTGGATTGACAAACTGCATCAATAAACCTGTAAGGAAAGAATTTATATGGGTACTGTCCGTATCTGCACTGGCAGACTTGCTGGTATATATCTTATACGCAAGATATACCATATATGCTGAGCCTATTATGCTCATAAAAGGTTTTATCTTTGGAATGAGGCTAAATAGGAGAAGGTTGAAATAACTGCATGCAAGCATCATTATGAAAAATCCGGTAAAGATCCCCAGGGTAAAATTGAAGGTTTTTTTGAAGCCATCCCTATTGGCATTTGTCATTGACATGATATTGTTGGGGCCCGGTGTGAAACTGGTTACAAAGGCATAGGACAGAAAAGGGACTAAGTTGATCATGGTGTTGGCCTCCCGATATATGATATAATGTACATAAAGTGCGCTATACTATATGTATGTTATAATTATACATCATGTGCGTTATAAAATACAACAGGGAGGATGTCCATTTGAGCAATCTCAATGATATAATTGCAAAGAACCTGAAAAGCATACGTGAGGAAAAGAAGCTAAGCCTGGATAAGGTATCAGAGCTTACCGGCGTCAGCAAGAGCATGCTGGGCCAGATTGAAAGGGGCGAGTCGAATCCAACAATAACAACAGTCTGGAAAATTGCTAACGGATTGAAAATCTCCTTTACGGCACTGATCAATACACCACAGCAGGATACCGTCATTATAAAAAGCCACGAAATTGAACCTCTTATTGAGGATAACGGCAGGTATAGGATTTTTCCGCATTTTCCTTATAAGAACGAAAGGCGCTTCGAAGTATACTCAGTAGAGCTGGAAAAAGGCGGGTATTTAAGTGCTGATGCCCACCGGGAAGGCACACAGGAGTTCATCACGGTGTTTAATGGAGAGCTTACAGTAAAGGTAAACGGTCAGGAGTACAATGTCAGAGAGGGAGACTCAATCAGATTCAAAGCCGACAAACCTCATGTGTATCATAATTCAGGCAGCAGGAAGGCTAGATTGAGTATGGTCATATACTATCCTGCTTGATTTGAGGAATCGTTATCTCTCAAACATATGGTATACTGTCATCCGCGTAATAGAATTATTATGAAAAGCTATAAATGCAGAGGAGTATTGTTGATGTATGATATTATAATAGTCGGATCAGGACCAGCCGGAGCGACTCTGGCGAGATTAACAGGAAAAAAGTATAAGGTGCTGCTTCTGGATAGAAGACAGCTGATAGATACAGCTTTGAGGAAAACCTTCGAAAAGTGCTGCGGAGGGCTTATTGCGCCTGATGCTCAGCATATGCTGGCAACCTTGGGAATGGGAGTTCCTAAGGAGGTGTTGACAGGACCGCAGCTTTTCACTGTAAGGACAATCGATATGCAGAACTCCATCGAAAGGTATTACCAAAGGCATTATATAAATGTTGACAGGGAAAAATTCGATCAATGGATGGTTTCGCTGATTCCGGAAGAGGTGGATATCAGATGCGGTTGTCTCTTTAAGAAATTTGAGGAAGACAGTACTGGACTTAAAGTCAGCTATATAAAGGACGGCAGGGAATATGTCGAGCATGCAGGTTTGCTGGTAGGTACCGATGGTGCCGCATCTATCATAAGAAAACAGGCATTTCCTGATGCACCAGTGCCAAAGGTATATGCATCAATACAGGAATGGTTTAGGATCAGCAATGCTCTGCCCTATTTCTCATCTATCTTCGATAGTGAGATCACCGACTTCTACTCATGGACGATTCCCAAAGAGGATTGCCTGCTTGTAGGTACGGCTATACCTTACGGGGAGAATGCATGGGAGAAGTTTAAGCTATTAAAGGAAAAGCTAAGCGGATACGGATATGAACTAACTGATAGTATCAAGACGAAAGGTGCTTTTATTTATAGGCCTGTTAAGCTTGACCAGATATGCACGGGGAAAGGAAGAGTTGCACTTATTGGAGAAGCGGCAGGCTGGATAAGTCCCAGCTCGGCAGAAGGCATGAGCTACTCTATGAAAAGCGCTCTTGCTCTGGCGCAGAGCCTTGATAGGGGATGGGATGCCTATATGAATGAATATAAACATAACACTTCCTCACTTAGGAGAAATATCGCCATTAAGAACCTAAAATCACCATTCATGTACAATCCGGTAATACGAAATACTGTGATGAAATCAGGACTCTTAAGCATGGATATAAAAAAATGAGCGGGAGGTACGCATGAATAGCAAACACAGTTTATACAGATTGATTAGGATTATCTCCGGTATGCTGCTTTTCGCCTATATGATTTTTATATCCTGGCGCTTGTTCTTCTATGCATTTGGTTCATACTACCGTTCATACAGCACTCTCCCGGAGTACAATCTCATCCCATTCAAGACAATCAAGAACCTGATTGTGAACTATAGATATTTTGAATTTGAAGTATGGATATACAACCTTTTTGGAAATATTGCCGCATTTATACCTTTCGGACTTCTGCAGCCTGTAGTCCTTGGAGTGAAAAGGAAATTCGCAGCCACTATCGGATTTTCCCTGCTATTCCTTCTGGCAGCTGAGACTGCACAGCTAGTATTCCGGGTAGGTGTATTTGATGTTGATGACCTGATACTCAATATGGTGGGTGTGATTATGGGGTATTTTGGGTATCGGTTTATTTCGAGAATTAATAATACAAGATAGGACAGGTGACTGCATAATTCATACTGAATTGCCTCATTATATTTGTGAGGTGAGAATCTAATGGAAGTTCTGAGATATACACACGTATTCTATTTCGCTTTCACATGGGTATATGTATTCATATTCATCAAGCCGAAGCGGCTCAAGGAGCTTATACCAATGGCGGTACTGGGTATTATTGCCCTAATGACTGTTGATATGTATATCATTTCATTAAATCTGTATCAGTTCAACAAACCCCTTATTCCTATTTTTGGTGCTCCCATATTTCACCTGCTTTGGGCCGGAGGAGCGGGTATAGTGTATATACACTATATGAGACCCGGGTTCACACGGAAATTTGTGAATGTGGTTATGTTCACAATAATTACAATGGCACTTGAGTATATAGCTGAGCAGGCCGGGGTAGCCCAAAGATTGGGAGGTTATAGTTATCTGCATAGTGCATTGCTGGATTTTGCTACTTTGGTGGTAATTTTATGGATTGCTGAAGGCTTGTACGGTGACAGGATATATGAGGGCAGAAGATAAGGTTATATACATTATGGTTGCGTGGGGTACAGTTCTGTGGTACTATTTATTACAGTCAGTTCGAGACCATCCTGACTTAAAACAAAACTACGGAGGTAAGAAAAATGAATAGGAACAGATACTGGGTACACGCTGCTTTTATAGCGGCTGTATATGCGGTGCTTACTATAGCATTTGCACCGCTGAGCTATGGACAGATACAGGTGAGATTTGCGGAAGCTCTTACCGTACTTCCATTTTTCACTCCTGCTGCTATACCGGGGCTTTTTGTAGGCTGCATAGTGGCAAATTTCTTCGGTCCCGGAGGAATGATTGATGTGGTTTTTGGAAGTGCAGCCTCACTGATAGCTGCGTACTTGTCTTACAAGATGCCCGCAAAATGGCTGGTACCGTTGCCGCCGGTAATAATAAACGGAATAATAATAGGGTATATGCTGAACTACCTTTACCAGCTGCCTTTGCTGGTTACTATGGGATGGGTGGCGCTGGGCCAACTCTTATCCTGTTATTTAATAGGATATCCGTTGCTCCTGCTTTTAGAGAAGTACAAAGGCAAGATATTCCAATAAATAAAAAAAGCTTAGCAGATTGCAATCTGATAAGCTTTTTTTATTGTAGGGGCGCGCATCGCGCGTCCGTTACAAATATAATATACATCCTAAAATTAATCAAAGTATCAAATTGATACAAATGCTACAATTGAGATATCACGTTGTCTCAATTGTAGCATTTGTATGCGAATATTCCTTGCAATTCATGAAAAATGTCGAAATAGTTGCTTAAAATTGAAGAATTATGTTGATTACATCATAGCATATTGCTATAATGAAAATATCGGAAGCACAAAATAGTCTCAAATTGAGATACTGGAGGAAAATAATAATGTCATTAAGTATCGAGAAATATCAAAACTATGTCAACATACTTAAGGAAGAACTTGTACCTGCTCTTGGGTGTACTGAGCCTATTGCAATTGCATATGCTGCTGCCAAAGCCCGAGAGGTACTGGGAGCTATCCCTGACAAGCTTATCGCAGAGTGCAGCGGTAATATAATCAAAAATGTAAAAGGGGTTATTGTTCCAACTACAAAGAACTTGCGAGGTATTGCTGCTGCAGCTATCATCGGTGCGACAGGCGGAGATGCTTCCAAGAAATTGGAGGTCCTCACCGGTGTGACTCAGGGTCAGTTGGAGCAGGCAAAGGAACTAATTGAAAAAGGTGTTTGTGAAGAAAGGATCCTTGACACACCTGCAAAGCTGCATATTATTATCAAGGCAATTAAGGATGATGATTATGCACTTGTTGAAATAATACATACACATACGGGAATAGTACGTATAGAGAAAAACAACAGCATTTTATTTGAGATTCCCCATAGTAAAGAAGAAAACGTGAAAAGAACAACAGACAGAGAAGGTATGAGCATTGAAGACATTATTGAATTTGCAAATACCGTGAACATTGATGATGTGAGGGATGTACTGGAAAGACAGGTGGAATACAACACTGCCATTTCTGAGGAAGGCCTTAATAAGGTGTACGGAGCAAACATCGGGATGACATTGCTAAGCGTTTATGGGGATGATATTAAGGTCCGCGCTAAAGCTGCTGCTGCGGCGGGGTCTGATGCCCGTATGAGTGGTTGTGAAATGCCTGTTGTCATCAATTCCGGCAGCGGAAACCAAGGTATGACTGTTTCTTTGCCGGTAATTGAGTATGCAAGAGAGCTTTCTGCAACAACAGAAAAGCTATACAGGGCATTGTGTGTCAGTAATCTGACGGCGATCCATCAAAAGACCAGGATAGGTAGGCTTTCCGCTTATTGCGGTGCAGTAAGTGCTGCTACAGGTGCAGGAGCGGGGATCACTTATCTTTTTGGAGGTGGTGTAAAGGAGATATCGCGGACTATTACAAACACATTGGCAAATGTATCCGGAATTGTATGTGACGGGGCCAAACCATCATGTGCAGCGAAGATTGCTTCCAGTTTGGATGCGGCGCTGCTGGCCTGCTTCATGACAATGGAAGGAAGATGCTTCCGCTCCGGAGAGGGTATCGTAAAGGATAGTATTGAAGATACTATCCAAAGTGTCGGAAAGCTTGCCAAGGATGGTATGCAGATTACCGACGAGGAAATCCTTAAGATTATGATCAATTCATAATTGTACTTCAAGGATGATACAAGCACATATCCTGATTTTAAAATTCGAAGGGAGGGTAAGTTCTAGTATTAAACAAGAGATAATCCTTGTTATAAGAACGAACGGAGTATTATGAAGAAAATTTTAAGTATTGTTTTAGCATTGGTAATGATGGCAAGCGTTGTTACAGGCTGTGCAGGCAAATCACCGGACCCATCAGCAGGAGGCAATGCAGGTGAAGGTGACGGTGGAGTGATAAAAATTGCTGTTGCTGCACCTATGACAGGTGATAACGCAGAGTACGGCAAAGGCTTCATGAATGCAGCTCAGATGAAAGCAGAAGAATGGAATGCCCAGGGCGGCGTTCTTGGAAAGAAAATTGAAATCGTAGCTTTTGATGACAAGAACTCAGGTGAAGAAGCTGCATCCATTGCACAGAAAATCATCAGCGATAAGGATATAGCTGGTGTCATCGGACATTTTGCTTCCGGTGTTTGTATGGTTGCTGCTCCAACATATGATGAAAACAAAGTTATAGAGATATCCCCTTCAGCTTCTCACCCTGATTATTCAGGAATTGGCGACTACATATTCAGAAACAACACAGTTATCAATGTAGAAGCTGCTGCAGGTCTTGATATTGCAATAAACGATCTTGGTAAGAAGAACATAGGTATAATCTCAATAAAAACTGACTGGGGTACAAGTACTTCAGCAATAGTTAAACAGCTTGTGGAAGAACAGGCTGCTACAGGTGCAAAGGTTGTTGCTCATGAAGAAGTTATGGAAGGTTCAGACGATTACAGTCCTGCAATTACAAAATTGCATGCAGCAGGAGCAGATGTTGTTATTGCTGTAGGTATGTACAATCTGTTGGCACCTGTTGCTAAACAGTATAAGCAGGTTAATCCGGACATAGAATTGGTAGGTTTCTCCAACTCATACAGCCAGCAGCTTCTTGAGCTTGGCGGAGATGCAGTTGAAGGTGTTCGTTTCCCTGTAATATTCTTCTCCGGCTCAACTGATCCAAAGATCAAAACTTACGTTGATGAATATGCAAGCAAGTATGGCTCTGCACCAAGTGCATTGACTTCACAGGCATACGACTCTGTTGGAATGCTCCTTGAGTCAATAAAAGCAGTTAATACAACAGATAGTGAGAAAGTTAGAGAAGCATTGGCTGGAATAGAATATGACGGTGTAACAGGAAAGACAACATTCAACGAAATAGGCGACGTTCAGAAGGAATTCGTAAAAGTACTGATAAAAGACGGACAATTTGTAGAGGCAGAATAACCTTAGATAGGTTCTAGTGATATGGATGGTATCCGGAGGGTTAAATCCCTCCGGTATTTCTAACTGATACACAGTATAATTGGACATGCTTTGGAAACCTTGAAGCAAATAAAGAAGACCATGCAGGAATCACGCAGCTTATATAAAGAAAAGGACTTTATCAACGGGGCTTATATAAAAAATCTAAAGGGAAGGAGTATGTTGTCGGGCTTTTCACCCACAACTGTGGAAAGAGTGATAATACAGCAATTATTTAATGGATTGGCACTTGGAATGGCATATTCACTGATCGCAGTAGGCTACTCGATGGTATTCGGTATCCTCAGGCTTATAAACTTCTCACATGGAGCAGTCTATGCATTTAGTGCCCACATGGCTTTGTTTTTCATCGGAATGCAGTTCGGCATAATACCCGCAATTATAATAAGTATAATAATTACCGGTATGCTTGGTATAGTAATCGATAAGACAGCCCTTGAACCTCTTAGGAAGAAAAATTCCATGCCGATTGCTTCTTTGATTACAACAATTGGTATGTCAAACATCATACAAAATCTTCTTATGATATTCTTTAATACCGAAAGAAAGACATTTCCTGCATTCTTTGACTTCGGAATGCTGAATTTCGGCGGTGTACAGATCAACTCAACACAAATAGTCATGTGCGTTGTTTCTTTAGCCTTGCTTATTGTTTTGACTCTGATCATAAACAAGACAAAGCTTGGACTTGCAATGCGTGCCACTGAGCAGAATTCTAAGGCGGCAAGCCTAATGGGTATAAACGTAAACTTCGTAATATCCTTTACGTTTTTCCTGGGTGGTGCATCTGCGGCTATTGCCGGTGCATTGATAAGCGGATACTACCAGATTGTCTACCCTGGCATGGGCTTTATGGTTGGACTGAAAGCATTTGCAGCAGCAGTACTCGGTGGAATAGGTGTATTATACGGTTCGGTAGTCGGCGGATTGGTGGTTGGAGTATCAGAGAGTTTTGCAGCAACCTTTCTTGGTTCTTCCTACAGAGACTCCGTAGCATTCATAATTCTTATTCTTGTACTGATAATAAGGCCTACAGGCTTGTTTGGTAAAAAAGATATTAAGAAGGTGTGATGACATGGATAAGAAGATGAAAAAGGAAACAAGCAATAACTTAATATTGAAGTTTGAAACATTTGTAGATAAATATAAGCTCCTGTTGGCTGCTGTATGTACAGTGTTACTGCTGGTATTCCCTTACATGGGGGTAAACCAATACATTTTGCGTATTGTAATCATGATAGGCATTTACTCCATGCTGGCATTAGGACTTAATATACTCACAGGCTATACAGGACAGGTTTCACTGGGACATGCTGGTTTTTACGCCGTTGGCGCATATACTGCATCCCTTGTGGCGCTCAAGCTGGGTGCGAACTTCTTTGTGGCAACATTGGCAGGAGCTGCGCTTTCATCCCTTTGCGGTCTGCTTTTGGGTCTTCCTACCCTGCGTCTAAAGGGTACTTACCTCTCCATTGTAACCCTTGGATTTGGAGAAATTGTAAAGATGATTACGATGAACTGGGACAAGGTGACAAATGGTACTTTGGGGCTGAAAAATATCCCAAAGCCGGTAATATTCGGTGTGAAACTGACTCTATCCAATAACGGACTTTATTACTTGATGCTCGTATTGGTTGCATTAACCGCATTAATTTGTATGCTGATAATTAAATCAAAGATTGGAAGGGCATTTATGTCCATCAAGGAGGACGAGCTTGCTGCTACTATGATGGGTATAAAGACAACACAGTACAAAATTCTTGCATTTGTGATATCGGCGTTTATTACAGGTATTGCCGGTGCTTTCTATGCTTCAATGATTGGTTTTATAGATCCAAACTCATTTACCTTCGATATTTCGACTCTTATCATCAGTATTGTGATAATGGGAGGTATGGGCACAATAAGAGGTATGTTCCTTGGATCAGCAATCCTGATTGTATTTCCCGAAGTGTCCAGGTTTATGATGGATTATCGTTTTGTTGTGTACGGTATTGTACTGGTGCTCATGATGAGGTTCCGTCCGCAAGGCTTGTTGGGATGGAAATCTCAGCTGCCATATAAATTCCCGAAGCTGGCAAGACAAGAGTTGGAAAAACAGGATAAGAGCATTTTGAATACGCTATAGGCATAATTCCAGCAGAACGATACTTCAGAAAGGAGAAGTTGTCAAATCACAAAATTGGCAACCTATAAAGATATGGCATATTTACAGGTTAATTCAATTACAAAACAGTTTGGTGGGCTTGTTGCTGTTGATAATGTCAGCTTTGAAGTTGAAAAGGGTGAGATAGTAAGCATTATTGGCCCTAATGGTGCCGGCAAAACGACAGTATTCAATATGCTCACAGGTGTATACACCATTGACAGCGGTGAAATTATTTTTGACGGTACTCCAATACACAATACCAACCCTTACAACATTGTCAACCGCGGGATCTCAAGAACGTTTCAGAATATACGCTTATTCCCGAATATGCGTGTAATAGAGAATGTCTTGGTGGGCACACATATAAGGACAAAGTACGGATTTTTTGACGCCCTTTTCAGGACAGGAAGATATAAGAAAGAAGAATCAGAAAAGGTAGTACATGCAGCTAAGGTGCTCAAAGACATTGGCTTGGGAAACAGAATAAATGATTATGCTCAGAACCTTCCTTATGGAGAGCAGAGAAAGGTTGAGATAGCACGTGCAATAGCAACGGATGCAAAAATCATACTGCTTGATGAGCCTGCCGCAGGTATGAACCCTCAGGAGTCTGATGAATTACTGTGCTTTATAAGGCAGCTTCGTGATAAAGGGTATACTATCATACTCATAGAACATGATATGAGTGTTGTTATGAATATTTCAGACCGAATATACGTAATTGACCACGGCAAGAAGATTGCACAAGGACTTCCCGGAGAAATAGCCAACAATGAGTGTGTAATAGAGGCATATTTGGGAGGTGTGAAGAAGGATGCTTAAGATCAGTGAGCTGAATACATTTTACGGCCATATTCACGCCTTGAAAGGTATAAACATGGATATCAAGGAAGGGGAGATAGTCTCCCTTATAGGAAGTAATGGTGCGGGCAAATCGACCACCTTGGGATCCATAGCAGGACTGGTAAAATCCCAATCGGGGAAAATAGAGTTTAAAGGCCAGGACATAACCAATATAGCACCCCACAATGTTGTGAAGTTGGGAGTCAGCCTCTCACCTGAAGGCCGTGAGGTTTTTCCCAGTCTGACAGTACAGGAGAACTTGAGGCTTGGTGCATTTATAAAGACTGATAAAGCAAGGATTGAAGAATCCTTTGCAAGGGTATATGATCTTTTTCCAAGGCTGAAGGAAAGGATAAAACAGTCAGCCGGTACCTTGTCCGGAGGCGAACAGCAGATGCTTGCAATAGGCAGAGCTCTTATGAATGAACCTGAATTGCTTCTGTTGGATGAACCTTCTCTGGGCTTGGCACCCAACCTGGTAATCATGATATTTGAGCTTATACAGTCAATTAACAAGCAAGGTACCACAATACTTCTGATTGAACAGAATGCCAATATGGCATTATCTATATCCCACAGGGCATATGTCCTGGAAACCGGGAAAATAACTATGTCAGGAGATGCCAAGGAGCTTGCTGTTGATCCAAGGGTCAAAAAGGCGTACTTGGGAGGATAGTATATAAATAACAGAAATGGAGGTATAGAGATGAAAAAAATCATTAACAATCCAAACAATGTTGTTTCTGAAGCACTTCAAGGTCTGGCAAAGGCATGCCCGGAGCTTAAATACACAGAAAATCTTGAGGTTATCTCCAGGAAAAACAAAAGTAAGAAAGTTGGTTTGGTTTCCGGTGGAGGTTCCGGCCACGAGCCTGCTCATGCCGGTTATGTAGGAGAGGGCATGTTGGATGCTGCAGTAGCAGGCAATGTATTCTCATCACCAAGTCCTGACAGGATAATCAAGGGTATTGAGGAATCTAATTCCGGTGAGGGTGTGCTTCTTATCATTAAGAATTATTCCGGAGATATCATGAATTTCGGCATGGCAAAGGAAATGGCTGAGATGGATGACATCCGTGTAGAAAGTGTAGTTGTAAAAGATGATGTAGCAGTACCGGACAGCACTTATTCTACAGGGCGCAGAGGCATTGCAGGTACAGTGTTTGTACACAAGATTGCAGGTGCAAAGGCCGAAAAAGGAGCAAATCTTGATGAGGTAAAAGCTGCTGCAGAAAAGGCAATAGCAAATATACGAAGCATGGGTATGGCAATGAGTTCCTGCATACTACCTGCAGTAGGAAAGCCGGGCTTTGTACTGGGCGAGAATGAAATTGAAATAGGCATGGGAATTCATGGAGAGCCAGGAGTTCAGCGTACTTCCGTTAAAACAGCTTCAGAGGTTGCTGATATCCTATTGGCAAAAATCCTTGAAGATTATGACTATTCCGGATCAGAGGTTGCCCTAATGGTTAACGGTCTGGGTGCTACGCCTTTGATGGAGCTATATATTCTCAACAATGAAGTGGAGAAGATATTGGCTTCAAAAGGAATAAAAGTATACAGAACTTTTGTCGGAAACTATATGACTGCTCTGGAGATGGCGGGCTGCTCTATAACATTGATGAAGCTTGATGATGAGCTGAAGGAACTCCTGGATGCACCGTGCAGTACGCCGGCACTTATAATTAAGTAGAAGGAGGATTTACAATGGGTTTTCAGCTAAGCAGTAAGGATTATACAGAGTATATAAAGCTTGCCGCAGCCAAAATTCATGAAAACGGTGATTATGTGACTGCCCTGGACTCAGCAACAGGTGATGGTGATCATTGGACAAATATAAACAGTGGTTTTGAAAAACTGGTTGAAGCGATTCCGGAGCTTGAAACATTATCTTTGTTTGAAGAATTTAAGAAAATTGGTATAATTATGATGTCGGTAATTGGCGGGTCATCAGGAGTCCTGTACGGAAGTGCATATATGGGTGCCGCCAAAGTGTTGAAAGACAAGGAAAGCATAGAAAATCAGGATATGTGCAATGTCCTGGAGGCGATGCTGAATTCGATTATGGCAAGAGGAAATGCTCAACCCGGCTTCAAGACCATGCTTGACAGTTTGCATCCGGCAGTGGAGTGCTACAAGGATTGTATAGCCAAAGGTCTTTCTGAAAAGGAGACTGTTGCTCTTGTAAAAAAAGCTGCAATTGATGGGGCACAAAGCACGGCAAATATGGAAGCAGTTCGTGGAAGAGCCTGCTATCAGGCAAACAAAGGCGTCGGAAATCTTGATCCCGGAGCTATAACTATGGCTTACCAGATCGAAGTATTGATGGACTACATCGCAACTAAGCTTTAACTTGTCTAATGAAATATTGGGGGTTTAGAAATGCTGCTTGCGGAAATGAAGAATGACGTCACGAAATTTGCGGAAGTGATCTCAAAAATTCTCGAAGTGGATGTACTGATTGTTGACAATAACCTGAAGACGATCAGCAACACCTACTGTTATCCGAATAAACCTATACCTATTCGTAATACCTCAATCATTGGGCGTGTGATATCAACAGGTAAAACTGTAGCAATCGAGGATAAATGCAAGGACGAAGCCTGCAAGAATTGTTTGGATTTCAAGAAGTGTGAGATGAGGGGTTTTATCTGTGTCCCTATTGTGTACAAGGACGTAGTAGTAGGTGCTATTGCGCTGATTGTGCCGGATCACAAGATCCCTGTGGTTTTTGGAAATGTCCGCAACTCAATTGAGTTTTTAGAGAGAATGGCGGATCTTCTGGCAAGCAAAGTCCAAAAAAGCGATGAGTACACTAACCTGAATCTGATTAAGCATGAACGGGAGCTGATAATGGATTCCATTGATTATGCAATGGTCTCTATGGACGAGTTAGGATATATAACCTACTACAACAAACGTTTCAAGCATTATTTCGGAGAAAATGAAAATTTCTGCGGTTTGTTTATAAGGGACATCATCCCCAATAAATGCATTACTGAATTCTTATCAAATTACAATGAGTTTTCTGACGAACTGGTATATATAGAAAGAGACAACTATACATTCTACGGATTCTTATCTTGTATGAACATCAATATCAATGGCAGCAGGGGCGGAATGTTGTTTGTTTTCAAATCCATAAATGACATGAATGCTCAGCTGGCTGAAATAGGATACAACAATACAAGCATTACCTTTGGTTCAATAGACGGAGGCATGATACCCCCAAAGGTAATTGATGAGGCAAAACGCCTTTCGATTACATCAAAAACGGTTCTTATACGTGGAGAAACCGGTACCGGTAAGGAGCTGCTGGCAAAAGCGATACATACATTCTCTGACCGGTCAGGGCAGTATTTTGTAACTGTAAATTGTGATGGCACCTATCGTTCCATACTTGAGGAGTCTTTGTTCGGAAATCAGGACTCAGAGCAGATTGTAGAACGGCTGGGTAAATTGCAGCTGGCACATAAAGGAACCATATACTTTTATAAGGTGGATCATCTGCCGAGATACTTACAAAGGCGGCTTGCTGAGATTCTGAAAAGCAAGATGATACATCAATCGGGGCGGAACATCAAGGTTGATCTGCGCATGATATTTTCTACAAGCGCAGACCTGGAGGACCTTGTACAGCAGGGATTTTTTGATGATGAGCTCTATTATAGGATGTCTGAGAATACGATACACATACCGCCGCTGCGTCAGGATAAAATTGCATTGCGTAAGCTTATTATAGGCAGGATGAAGTTTTTCAAGGAAAAGTACTACAATGAAGGTATTACCTTTGATGCTAAAGCATTTGAGGCATTGCTATTATATAAATGGCCCGGGAATGGGAAAGAGCTTGATAAAGTGATGGACTGCATTGTAAGTAAGTTCACAGGTAATGTTTCAGTTGATGATCTAGCAAAACTGAATGTAATTGAGCTTGAGGAGAATAGACCTTTGCCCATACGGGATATGGAAAGAGAGAGCATTGCTGCATTGCTTGCATCAAGCAGAAGCAAGGATGATGTGGCTATGAAACTGGGAATCAGTCGTGCTACACTATACCGTAAAATAAAAAAATATAACTTATAGAGGAGAATGATTACGATGATTAAAAATAACGCTTCAGATAAAGGACAGCACATAAAAGACCTGAGAGATGCCATTGAGCATAGAGCAACTTGGTTCTATTACCTGATAGAAGAGGCTCAGAAGAGAGGTCTTGACATTGACTTTGCAAGAGATGCAATAATGAGCTGTGGCTGCTTCCACGGTGCAAACAAATATACACAGACAGATGACTTGAAAGCATTCGCACCGGAGTTTGCAACAGAGAATGTTAAGAACATATTTGAAATGGATGTAAACGTGACAGACGAGGAAATGAATATAGAATTCCATTATTGCCCTCTGGTAAGCGCATGGATGAAGCTTACAGGCGATGAAGAGAAGATCGCAACATTGTGTGACATAGCAATGGACGGTGACAGAGGTATCGCAAGCCAGTTCGATGCATTTGAATTCCATCTCGGAAAGACAATTGCAAAGGGTGACGGAGTTTGTGAAGTCTGCTTCAAGAAAGTAAAGAAATAAATAATTATAATTAGAAAAAAGCATGATTAATCATGCTTTTTTCTAATTATAGCAGTCTTTGAGTGTATTACTTATGATATTTTCCTTCTAAATACTGTTTACAGCTTTTTCAATTCGTCTGAGCCCTTCTTCCAACACACTTCTGGGACAGGCTATATTCATTCTCATGAAACCCTCTCCGCCATCTCTGAAAGCAGCTCCGTCATTTAACCCAACCCGGGCTTTCTTTATGAAGAAGTCCGTCAGCTCCTGCTGGTTCATTTCCAGTTCTTTGCAGTCCAGCCAGATAAGGTAGGTGCCTTGAGGCTTTGACGTCTTTATCTTCGGTATTCTGGTGCCAAGATAGTCAATTCAAAGTCATATTTCATCATATACCATCTCCTTAGTGAATGTTTGTCTGAAAGACACTCTATAATAGAATTATACATTATTATCTTTGCATAATATATGATTTTGGAAGGGCAATTTTTGATACAATAGTGGTAGGGTTAATGGAGTCAATATGAAAGGACGGGGTTATGATGCAGGAAAGACTGAATAGGGAACTGGCTGAAGTGCTCTTGAAGCTAAGGGAAAGAGACAGGATCAAGAGTATTCTTGATAAAAAGCATAGGGATTTGAGAAACAATATTAAGAAATTGAAAGAACTGACCGCAATTCTGGAAAAGGAGAGCAGCGACTTAAAGAAATTCGAGGCCATGAGCCTGACGGGGCTTTTTTATACAATATTGGGCAGTAAAGAAGAGCAAATGGAGAAGGAGAGGCAGGAGTATCTTGCGGCAAAGCTCAAACATGATGAGGCACAAAAGGCGGTCAATGATATGGAAGCAGATATATCCAAGCTCAACAGGGAATTGTCCTCATATGATGGGATTGATGCACAATATAAAAGTATAATGAAAGAAAAGGAAAGTTATATACTCAGTAATGAGGATGAGAACTCCGTCAAACTGATGAAACTAACAGAAGCGCAGGCAGAGTTGAAGTCAGGTATCAAAGAGCTTGAGGAGGCGATACATGCAGGTGATCTTGTGAGAAACCAGCTGCAGCAGATGATAGAATCTCTTGAAAGTGCAGGTAACTGGGGTACGTGGGACATGCTGGGAGGAGGATTTATTGCTACTGCGGTGAAGCATTCCAGAATAGATGAGGCCAGGAATCATGCGTCAAGGGTCCAGCAGCTTTTAAGGCAGTTCCAATACGAACTTGAAGATGTCAATACCTATGTGAAGCTGGAGGTGAATATCAGCTCTTTTGAAACCTTTGCCGACTATTTCTTCGATGGACTTATTTTCGATTGGATCGTACAGTCCAAGATAAGGGATTCTTTGAACAATGCCTTGAGAATGCAGGAGAATATCGCACACATAATGTCATTACTCCGCAGAAAGCTGAATGAGGCAAAAGACAGGGCGGTCGGAATAGAAAAGGAAAGGAAGAGAATAATAGAGAGTGCGAAATAAACGGGACGGCATGGAAACCGTCCCCTACCACATCTTTAAACGCATTCTTCTACTATTATTCAACTCCCACTTATTTTCAAATCGCTCTAGTTTCGTGTCTGAGCCATGCCCTTTCTGCCTCATTGAGCAGAGGTGACAGCTTGTCGTATACTTCCTTATGATAATTGTTCAGCCAGTCCTTTTCCTGCTCTGTCAGCATGGAGATATCAATGCCGTCCAGGTCTATCGGGCAGTAAGATATCGTTTCGAACTTCATGAATCTACCATACTTTGTTTCGAAGTCATCTGCCACCAGAAGGGTGTTTTCAGTACGCACACCGTGTTTCTCTTCCTTGTATATGCCTGCTTCGTTGGTTATAACCATGCCGGGCTCAAGTACTACGCTGTTGACTATCGGAGCCCTTTTAAAGCCGTGAGGCCCCTCGTGGACGCTGAGAAGGAAGCCTACTCCATGGCCTGTACCGCAGCGGTAGTCCAAGCCCTCCTCCCAGATAGGCCGTCTTGCAAGTATATCCAGATGAGTACAGGTACAGCCATAGAGAAACTTGGCAGTTGCCAGTCCGATATGGGATTTCAGCACAAGAGTGAAGTCTTTTCTTTGTTCATTGGTCAACGGGCCCATTACAACAGTTCTTGTTATATCTGTAGTGCCGTCCAGATATTGCCCGCCTGAGTCAATAAGCAGCATGCCTTCGTTTTCAAGAGTATATTCTATTCCCGGAACAGCTCTGTAATGCATCATTGCCGCGTGATCCTTATAGCCTGCAATAGTATCGAAGCTGGGTCCCATGGAAAGCTCCTGCTGATTTCTGAATTCCTTCAGCTTTTCGTCAACTGTTATCTCTGTTATTTTCTCTTTCCCCATATTGTTTTCAAGCCATATGAAGAACTTCACAAGGGCTGCACTGTCTTTAATATGCGAGTTCCTAAGATTCTTGATCTCAATATCATTCTTAACAGCCTTAAGCTTTGTTGTGATGTCAGTAGATTCGACTATTTCATAAGTATCCGGTACGGATTTGTACAACCACACATTTGTCTTATCGGGATCGATGACAATTGAGCCTTCACCTTCAAGTGCTGAGACTGCTTTGCCAATTGATACATAATCAAGTACCTCTATATTATCAGCTTCAAGCTCCCTTTTTACAGCATCATTTACTTTGCTTCTGTCGATGAAAAGGCGACAGCCGGTCAGAGAGATCAGCACATAAGCACTGACTACCGGAATATTGGGTACATCACCGCCTCTTATATTTAAGAGCCATGCAACATCGTCCAGGGAGGACAGAAGATAATGGCTGCAATCAAGCTGCTGCAGTTCAGTCCGTACCTCAGTGAGTTTTTCTGTCCTGGACTTTCCTGCATATCTGACATCATGCACAAATACCGGGACTTTTGGTATTGCAGGCCTGTCGGTCCACAAGGCATCTATAAGGCCATAGCTGGTTTCAAAACGCAGCTTTTTGGATTTATATGACTTCTGCATATCCTTGTACAGAGATACAGGCATTGACTTCCCGTTGAAACCGACTACCCCGTTTTCGGGAAGGATTTCTTTGATCCATTCAATAAATGTAGGTACACCGGGCTGTCCCATTTTGAAAAGTTTGACCTGAGAATTGCTTAACTGATTCTCTGCCTGTATGAAGTATCTGCCGTCAGTCCACAGACCTGCTTCTCTAAGTGTAACTACCACAGTCCCCGCAGAACCGGTGAAGCCTGATATCCACTGTCTGGCCTTCCAATGCTCCGGTACATATTCGCTCTGATGAGCATCGAAGCTGGGAACGATGTATGCGTCAATATTCTTTTCGTCCATCAGGCTTCTTAGTTCTGATATTCTTTCGTTAATGGTCAATTTCGTTACCCCCTTATTAATTAAAAGCTCTTGTGCTCTGTCCTTGTGATAATCTCTTCCTGAAGGGCTTGGGTCAGGTCACAGAAGTAATCGCTGTAGCCTGCCACTCTTACAATAAGGTCCTTATATTGTTCCGGATCCTTTTGTGCTTTCCTTAGGGTATCTGCACTTACAATGTTGAACTGTATATGATGGCCATCCAGTTTGAAGTAGCTTCTTACAAGCTGTGACAGCCTATTGATACCTTCATCGTCTTTTACCAGGTCAGGAGTAAACTTTAGATTCAGAAGGGTGCCACCGGTTTTTATATGATCCATTTTTCCGGCTGATTTTATAACAGCTGTCGGTCCGTACATATCCGAGCCCTGTACGGGAGAGATGCCTTCGGACTGAGGCTGCCCGGATTTTCTGCCATCAGGGGTTGCTCCGGTAACGGAACCGAAGTAAACATGGCAGGTGGTAGGCAGCATATCTACTCTATAAGTACCGCCCTTTACAGTCTTCCTTCCGTTTACCTCGTTATAGTATGCATCAAAAAGCTCCTTCATTATATCATCAGCATAGTCATCGTCATTGCCGTACTTGGGGGTGTTGTTCACAACAAGCAGGCGCAAACGTTCGCATCCTTCAAAGTTATTTTGAAGAGCGTCAAGAAGTTCATTCATCGAGCAGGTTTTATCATCAAATACATGTTTTTTTATTGACGCGAAGCTATCAGTAAGTGTGCCTATTCCGACTCCCTGGATATAATTTGAGTTATATCTTGCACCTCCGGAGTTATAGTCCTTTCCGCTCTTAATACAGTCGTTGGTCAATATTGAAAGGAAGGGGGATGGCATAAGGTCGGCGTAAAGCTTCTCTATGACATTGTTACCCCTGATTTTTATTTCAATAAAGTGGTGAAGCTGCTTCTTGTATGCCTCCATAAGCTCTTGGAAGCTATTAAATTTGCTGGCTTCTCCGGTTTCGAGACCGGTTTTTTTGCCTGTTCTTGGGTCAGTGCCGTTGTTAAGGGTTATTTCAAGAACTTTTACCAGATTGAAGTAACCTGTGAGTATATAGGCTTCCTTGCCGAAGGCGCCTGCCTCCACACAGCCGCTGGTTCCGCCGTTTCTGGCATCCTCCAGGCTTTTGCCCTGGCGTACCAGCTCCTCAACTACCGAATCGGCATTAAATATGGAAGGCTGCCCCCAGCCTTTGCTTATTATCCTGCAGGCCTTTTTCAGGAATCTGTCCGGATTCTTCCTGCTCAGCTGTATGTTTGAGCTGGGCTGAAGCAAGCGCATTTCATCTATGACATCAAGGACCATATAGGTCACGTCATTAACCCCATCTGAGCCGTCACTTTTTAAGCCTCCGCTGTTGATGTTGGCAAAATCCGTATAAGTACCGCTTTCCTGAAGGGTTATCCCCACCTTTGGAGGAGCCGGCTGGTTGTTGAATTTCACCCAGAAGCACTGTAAAAGTTCTTCTGCTTTTTCGTATGTCAAGTCGCCTTCTTCAACGCCCTTCTTGTAGAAGGGATACAGATGCTGATCCAGTCTTCCCGGGTTATATGCATCCCAGGTATTCAACTCGGTGATAACGCCCAGGTGTACGAACCAATACATCTGAAGTGCTTCCCAGAAGTTTCTGGGAGCATTGGCAGGTACGTGGGAGCATACCTCTGCAATCTGCCTCAGTTCTGCCTTCCTCACAGGATCCTTTTCTTTCTCCTCCAGTTCTGATGCCTTCTCTGCATAACGTTTACCAAGAGTGATTATGGCATCTGCACATATGCTCATGGCTTTCAGTTCTTCCTGTTTGCTGTATGCATCCAGATCATTCACAAAATCAAGAGCGGCAAGCTGGTTTTCTATGTCTTGCTTAAAGCCCAGAAACCCCTTTTTATATATCTTATCATCCGCCACGGTATGACCCGGTGCCCTCTGCTCCATGAATTCTGTAAATATTCCGCTGTTATAGCAGTCCTGCCATTCCTGGGTCATTTGAGCAAACATCAGATCCCTCATGGACTTGCCCTTCCAATAGGGTATAATCTCATCCTTCTGTATTTTTTTAGCTTCCTCACTGACTCTGAAGAATATCTTTTCTCTCTTGTCTATTACATCGAAATCCTCCAAGGTATGGCAGCACAGCTCCGGATATGTAGGTGTAGCCTTGGGAGCAGGGCCTCTTTCACCTACTATGAGCTCTCCTTTATTGATACAGACCTCCTTGTTTTCCATAATCTCCTTGAAGGCCAATGCTCTAAGCACCGGAATAGAAACTTTGCCCGCATATTCCTTGTAGGTGTTGGTAACAATCTGTGCTCTTTCCAGTGACATTGTCGGAACTGCATCAAGGCTGCTCTGTCTCAGCATTCTTACTCTTTCATTCATGAACTATCCTCCTATTTTCGCTTTAATTCCATATTCTAAAAGCTTATCGGCAACGGAGTCCATATATCCGGTGTCAGGTATGGGAATATCGGCAAGTCTGCTCTGCTTGCCCAGCCTGCTGTACTTACCCTCTGCAATGTTGTGATACGGCAGCAAATTGACCTGCTCCACCGAGGGGGTACCTTGTATGAATCTTGATATTGCTTTGAGATTCTCTTCATCATCATTTATCCCCGGTATAACAGGCACCCTTATATATATACGATTTCCCAGCTGTGATATTAATCTGAGATTCTCAAGGATCAATTTGTTTGATACACCGGTGTACTTTATGTGCTTCTCATCATCCATCAGCTTAAGATCATATAGAAACAAGTCAGTGAAGCCGCTTATAGCCTTTATGGTTTCAGAAGCTCCGTATCCGCTTGTATCAACTGCCGTATGATATTCTCCTTTTTTACACTGACTTAAAAGCTCCAGCAGAAAGTCCGGCTGGGATAAAGGCTCTCCTCCGGAGAAGGTGACACCACCTCCCGATTCTTCATAAAATACAGTGTCCTTTTCAATCTGAGCCATTACTTCTGTCACTGTCATATCTCTGCCGGCAAGCTCTCGGGCCTTTGCATAACAGGCTTCTGCACAGCAGCCGCAGAAGGTACACCTATCCCTATCAAATATGATTGAACTGCTGTCAAGACTCAGAGCTTTTGACTCACATGCTTCAATACACTTTCCGCAGCCTATGCACCGCTTTGGGTATTGCATTATCTCCGGATAAAAGGACTGGCTCTCGGGATTGTGGCACCATAAGCATGATAGTGGGCAGCCCTTAAGAAATACAGTGGTACGAATGCCGGGACCGTCATGTATGGAATACTTCTGAATATTGAATATTCTTCCAACCGTCAAGTTATCACCTCGCTTAATTACTAGGAATATTATGCAAATCCCGTGCCATATACCATGTAATCATAATAGGCTCCGGTGCTGTAATCGCCATGGGTGAAAAAAACAGCGTACCAATAATGGGACGCTGTGTGTACCGGACATAATACTAAGTACCAAAATTGGTACTATTCTATTCTTGTTTTAAATGATATACTATGCTTCTTTATCTTGTTGTGCATTGTTTGCTTAGGGAGTCCCAAAGCTCTTGCGGCTTTGGATATGTTTCCGTTGGAATCCTTAAGTGCTTTAATAATCAAGTATCTCTCATACCTGTTTACGTCAGTATTGAGGTTGCCAGTCAGCTTTTCATTATGTGAAGGCTCCGGATCCATGGCTGTAACTTTCTGCCGCATATCGAAATAGTACCGCACATCATCAAGGGTTATTACGTCCCTGTTAATGAGGTTCATGGTGCTTTCCACAAGATGCTCAAGCTCCCTGACATTCCCGGGCCATAGATATTCTTCAAAGGCCTTAAGGGTTTCTTCAGAAGCACCTGATACATGTTTTCCCATATGTCGGTTATTCTGATCTATGAAATAGCGCAGAAGTAAGCTGATATCCTCTTTTCTTTCCCTTAGAGGGGGAAGCTCCAGATATATAACATTCAACCTGTAATACAAGTCCTCCCTCATGAGTTTTTTACTTACCAGCTCCGCTGGGGGTTCATTGGTGGATGCAATTATCCTGACATCCACATCCTTTGTTCTTGTTGCGCCAACCCTTCTTACTACGCCGTCCTGTATGACCCTGAGCAGCTTAGCCTGCAGCTCTGTATTCAGGGAGTTCACCTCATCCAGATACAGGGTGCCTCCATGGGCAAGCTCAAATAACCCAGGATTATCCTTAGCTCCGGTGAAGCTTCCGACTGCCGTACCGAATAGAATCGACTCAAGAAGGTTAAAGGGCAGTGCCGCACAGTTCTGGGCAATAAAGGGCTTTTGCCTTCTTTTTTTATCTGCATTATGTATAGCTTGTACCAGGAGTTCCTTGCCTGTTCCGGTTTCTCCGTACACAAGCACCGGTGAGTTGCTCCCGGCTATCCGCCTTGCCTTTTCCTTAAGTGCAAGTATTGCATTGCTGCGGCCTATTATATTTTCAAAGGTGTATTTTGCTCCATTGCTGTTATATTCCTTTTTATTGGTTTTGCTTATATACAGCTGTTCCTGAAGATGCAATACCTTTTCAGACAGGTCTATGACCTGGGTAAGGTCCTTAAATATTTCAAAACAGCCTGTGACTTCACCGTTTTCGATTATTGGTATGGTCGAGGTCACGGTAGAGACTTTTTTTCCCTGGAAATTTGTATAATGCTGGACGTGCTCAATTATAGGCTTTTTGCTTTTTATCACATTGTAGAAGGTGCTTGTCTCAGGTGTAAGATCGGGAAAAACATCGAGGATATTTTTGCCTATAGCAGTACCGGAGTCGATGCCCCCTATATTGGTGGCAGGCTCCTTGTAGAAGGTTATATTTGCTTTTGCATCAGTTACTATTATTCCTTCATCAAGATTCAGGAGTATGAGCTCCAGCAGCCTTTTGTAGTTCATGGTGAACCTCCCATAATAATAATCCTAATATAATCATAAAGAACTCTTGATGGTTAATCAAGAGTTCTTACAGTAAGCAAAATGCTTTTACATATATTTTTCAGCAATCTGTGCCAGCGGGCTTCTTTCCACCTTGTTCAGAGTCACATGGCCTGTTATCTTGAAAGGCTTCATTTTCTCTATGGTATAGACCAACCCGTTGGAACGGGCATCTACCAATACATTGTCTATCTGGCTGTCTGTAGGGTCTCCCAGGAATACGAACTTTGCGCCAAAGCCTGCGCGGGTAAGCATCATTTTTGCCAGATGGGGCGTGATCTCCTGAGCTTCATCTACGACCACTAGGGCATCAGAAAGGGTTCTTCCGCGCATATAGGTGAAGGTCTTGGTTTCAATGATCCCATGCTGCCTGTAGTCCTCTATAAAGGAATCCACAGTGAAGGTTGGCTTTGACATGCTGTCCGACCTGCCGGCTTTTTCCTTTTCCTTGCGCCTGTATTTGTTGCCGAATAGGTTGTCAACAGCATCGTAGAAGGAACCCATCCAAGGCTTCAGCTTCTCTTCTTCGGTGCCGGGCAGGAAGCCTATGTCGTTGCCTGCCGGTACCACAGGCTTTACAAAGATTATTTTCCTGTATACCTCTTCTTCAATTACTTTCTGAAGGGCTACTGCGGTAGAAAGTATTGTTTTACCTGAGCCTGCCCCCCCTGCAAGGGTGACAAAATGTATATTGTTGTCCATGAGTAGTTCAAAGGCCATCTTCTGCTCCCTGTTGATGGGAACAAGGCCCCAGGCGGGACTGTTTGTATGCTTCAGGGGTACTATCCTGTCGCCGTTGAAAATAGTGAGTACTTCATGACTTGAGGTGTCACTGCTTCTTATATGAATAAACTCATTGGGGTAAATCGTTTGATCAAGCTGCTTCGGCAGCTTCAGCCCATCCTTGAATATCTTCTCAATATCCTTGGAGGGCAGGGACAGGTCGATATAACCGTTGTATATGGATTCTACGGTGACTTTGTCAGTCTCATAATCCTGCACGGTTATCCCCAGACTGTCACCTTTAATAGCCATATACACATCCTTTGTGACAAGTATGGTCGGCTGTTCGGTATTCTCCTTTTGAAGGTTCTTTGTAAGAGCAAGTATCTTATTGTCTGTTTTTGAAATGTCCAGACCGTCAGGAAGCTCCATAGTATCCAGATGGTCAAGTTCAATCTTAAGTGTTCCTCCGCCGGGTAGATTAACTCCTTCACTTAAACTGCCGTATTCACGAAGCTTGTTAATTTCTCTTGCAGCACTTCTTGCGTGAAAACCTATCATACCCTCCCTTTTTTTCAGACTATCCAGCTCTTCAACTACCATGATTGGAATAATCACATTGTTATCCTGGAAATTGGAGATACAATAAGGGTCGTGTACCAGCACATTTGTATCAAGAATAAAGTTCTTTATCATGCTATTACCTCCATAATAAAACATAGATGATTCTTGATATACGGCTGTAGTGCTGGGGTCAAACATACCTTGGCGGTTCTTAAGTTGATATATATAAATTCTGCCATAAACCCCCAAATTCCTGCACAGGTCGAGCAGAATTTACATAAAAATTACATTCATTTATATATGATTCTTTGTCGATTCATACAAATGCAGAATTAGTTCCGGGTGATGGAATTCTCTGACTGCAGGGTTACTGTGCAAGGAGGGAATCTACATTTATGGGGTTAATACTTTATATGCCGGAAAAGTGCATTTGAGCATATTTTTTCGTAAAGAAATGCCGAACTTAATGGTTAATTTTGATAATATCACAAAAATAAAACAGGACAAGCATAAGCACATGGCAATACACAAAAGCGACATATTATACTGAGGGCACAAACAGAACAGCAAATATACTAATGATAGCCTTTACATGATAATAATTGCAGAAGTTTCTGCAGGGATAGTAAGCTTGAAATATAAGTATAAAAACGTCAGAATCATGGCATTATATTGCTGTAAAAGGCTTAAAAGCTGCACAGTTCCAAAATTTGCGATTGACAAAACAGGCATTTTTATATAATATTTTAATGTAAGTCAACAATGCACCTATAGCTCAGCAGGATAGAGCGACGGTTTCCTAAACCGCAGGTCGGGGGTTCGACTCCCTCTAGGTGCACCATATATGA
>JAWLHF010000004.1:0-3018 GCA_041690515.1 Clostridiaceae bacterium
TGCATGGCTTTGAATATTAGGGATGAGTTCGGCCGGACAAACACCCAAATAACATTAAAGGAGTTGTATAATATGGAGCAAAAAAGAGAGCAATGGGGTTCCAAGATGGGATTCATTCTTGCAGCAGTGGGATCCGCAGTAGGTCTGGGGAACATATGGAGGTATCCGTATCTCCTATATTCCAACGGAGGAGGAGCATTTCTGATTCCTTACTTCTTCGCGCTTGTTACGGCAGGAATACCTCTGTTGATATTGGAATACGGCTTTGGGCATAAGTTCAAAGGTTCTACCCCCATGGCAATGGCGAGGGCAAATAAAAAATGGGAATGGCTAGGCTGGTGGCCAAGTATAAACTCATTCATTATACTTACTTATTACACCTTGATATTGAGTTGGGCTATAAATTACATGTTCTTTAGCTTTAAACAATCTTGGGGAACTGATACAAATGCATTTTTCTTCAATAATTTTCTTAAGATCTCCGAAGGTCCTTTTGAAATAGGAGGTATTGTATGGCCTGTATTCTGCGGAATAACTGCAGTATGGCTGTTAAATTGGTTCATCTGTTATAGAGGTGTCTCAGGGGGGATAGAGAAGGTTAACAAGGTACTGCTGCCTACTCTGATTGGTATTATGATTGTTATAGTAATAAGAGGGGTAACCCTTCCGGGGGCGAGTCTGGGGCTGAACAAGCTGTTCACACCTGATTGGTCAAAAGTTATGGACCCCAAGGTATGGGTGGCTGCATATGGACAGGTCTTTTTCTCTCTGAGCCTTGCGATGGGGGTAATGATGACATATTCCAGCTACCTGCCGGAGAAAACAGATATTAACAACAGTGCGTTTATGACAGCCTTTGCCAACAGCGGCTTTGAATTTCTGGCAGCTATAGGTGTTTTCGGCATACTTGGATTCATGGCTTCAAACCAGGGAGTTCCAGTGGAGGAGGTCGCTTCCCAGGGAATAGGACTTGCTTTTGTGGTTTTTCCTAAAGTGTTTGCATTGATGGGGCCTTTAGGCAGTATATTCGGGATATTGTTCTTTATATGCCTTGTATTTGCAGGGATTACATCATCAGTTTCCCTTGTTGAAGCGTTTTCGTCAGCGATTATGGACAAGACAGGAATGGAGAGAAAAAAGGTTGTCACTTTGGCTGCTTTAGCAGGCTACTTTATAAGTGTTATATATTCCACAGGTGCAGGCTTATACTTCCTGGATATAATAGATGCCTTCATAAATTCCTATGGAATCGTGGTGGTCGGTCTGGCTGAAGCCTTTGTCGTAGGGTGTCTGTATGGACCGCATAAGGTTAGGGAACACACAAATGCAATATCCTACTACTCCATCGGTAAATGGTGGGATGTGATGATCAAGTATGTTACTCCTTTTGTATTGACTTTTATGATGGTGCAGAATCTTCTGAATGAGCTTAAGGCACCATATGGAGGCTATCCGACTAAAGCGTTGGTATTAATCGGCTGGGGTGTAATAGTATTAGGGTTGCTGACTTCAGCCTATATGAGCAGGAAGCCTTGGGATGAAGACAGTGCTTATATAAGGGCAAGAGTGGCTGAGGAGGTGAAGTAGATGAATTCAACAGCTGTGGTTTTCTTCCTTTTCGGTGCTGCAGTGCTGTGGGGAGGACTTGCTGTAACCCTGAGCATTGCGATAAAAAATGGAGGACGTTAAGTTAAGTTCGTAATTGTGAATAATATCCTTTTCATGTGGACAGTTCTAGTAAAAACTAGTACTGTATACATGGAAGGGATTTTTTATTGTATAGAAGGGGAGGACAGAATGAACAAAGCAGAGTTAAAAAAGTATGCCAGTTTGATTGTAAAGGAAGGTATCAACATACAACAAGGCCAGATACTAGTCATCAGCTCATCTGTTGATTGCGCATTTTTCGCAAGAGAGATAGCGGAAATCGCCTATAAGGAAGGGGCGAAGGATGTAGTGATGAACTGGAAGGATGATTTGTTCTCAAGAATCAGATATCTTCATGCGCCAGAAGAGGTATTCGATGAGTATCCGCAATGGAAGAAAGAGTTTTTCATCTCCTACGCAAGGCAAGGAGCTGCATTTCTTTCTATAGACAATCAGGACCCCGATATCATGAAAGGGGTTGATACTGAGAGAATAATGAAAAACTCAAGGTCCACCTATGCTTCGATAAAAGAATACTCTGAAAGGCTTATGAGCAACAAGAATCCCTGGTGTGTGGTTGCGGTTCCTTCGGCGGCATGGGCCAAAACAGTATTTCCAGGCATTTCGGAGGAAGATGCAGTTGAGAAGCTCTGGGAAGCAATAATAAAGATATCAAGAGTGGATAAGGAAGATCCTGCTGAAGCATGGGCAAGGCACAAGGAAGAGATTAACAAACGTAGGGAAGTCTTGAACCGCAGCAGGTTTAAATTTCTGCACCTAAGGAATTCCCATGGGACTGACTTGACTATTGAACTTCCCGAAGGGCATTTGTGGCTCGGCGGCTCGGATCAGACTCCTGAAGGAATTGAATTTATTGCCAATATACCTACTGAAGAGGTATTCACCTTGCCGAAGAAGACAGGAGTGGAGGGAAGGGTTGTAAGTACAAAACCTCTTAGCTACAACGGAAGCCTGATTGACAAGTTTTCACTTGTGTTTAAGGAGGGCAGGATTGTCGACTATAGTGCCGAGGTAGGATATGATGCTCTGAAAAGTATTATTGAAGCCGACGAAGGCTCTCATTATCTTGGTGAGGTTGCCTTGGTTCCTTATGATTCGCCGATATCGGATACAGGAATTCTGTTTTATAACAGCCTTATAGATGAAAATGCATCTTGTCATCTGGCAATAGGGCGGTCATACAGTGTATGTATTGAAAACAGTGAAAACATGACTGAGGAAGAACTGGCGGGCCTTGGAGCAAATGAATCACTGGTACATGTGGACTTTATGATAGGATCAAGGGACATGGAGATAACGGGTGTTACAGCTGACGGAAGGGAAGTAGCTGTATTTTCCAATGGTAATTTT
>JAWLHF010000004.1:3118-54180 GCA_041690515.1 Clostridiaceae bacterium
CAAGGGAAAAGCACCCGGTCATATTCAAAACCTTTGACAGTCTGAAACCGGGTCAGAAGATGGAGTTGATCAATGACCATGATCCAAAACCATTGAATTATCAATTTATGGCTGAGCGTCCGGAGCAGTTTGGATGGGAGTATTTGGAACAGGGGCCGGAAGTATGGAGAGTGGCAATAAGCAAAAAGAACTAAGAGAGCCTCAAGGCTCTCTTAGTTCTTTTTGAAAATATTACTTCTGAACACCCTCGGATATTGTGTTTTGCTGTCCCTCTGGGCTGCCTATTGCAACCACCCTGTCTGATTTTTTACATAATTCTTGGAACCCATTTGGAGAGGAGCAATATCTATAGGTTCCTTTGCCTTAATAACTGCAAGGTCCAGATCTGCATCATACTTTGCGATGCCCTGTGATTCAAAGCTGTTGCCATTGTTGTCCTATAGGGATTTACTTATAACACAATGGCAAAATATAGTCATTATTTGCTTTAGAATAGTCAAGTCACATATATAATACTATCACGATTATGTCAACCAAAACAGTTGTAATAATTGCATTTTTGAATAAAAAGCAGACAAAGCGCCTATCTGTGTGATATGCAGATAAGCGCTTTTATGTGCGATTCTACCCAAGAAAATCGGGATTGCTTACATGATCGGCTCTTATGGCCTTTCGTTCAATTGTGAAATTAATGGTACTGTTGCGGTCATCAAGACTGCATGGAAATTTAGCTCCGCATTGTTCGCACTGTAGGTACTCGTGACTTTTTATCAGCTCCCTGTTGTCAAACAAAAAAGGCAGCGCTTCAGGATCATTACTCCACTGTCCGGTTTCCGGTGTATCGAGATTATAGCTGTACAAGTACGTAGCCTCACGCTTTACGGTAAAATGGGTGCCGTTGCACTTTGTACATATCAGAGACTCTCTTATCTTCAATTCAGGTCTTCCTTTCGGTTTTCTGTTTGTTTATCCTATTTAGGGAATAATTATCTTTTAATTTTTCTTATCAACAGTTAAAATGGAATCATAGCGAGTATGTGCAGAATGCATACTATTTATGTACAAGGAGGTATTGGCATGAAAAAGATAACTGTATTCGGAAGCAGACATTGACCCGACTGTGAACCTTTGAAGGAGTTTCTTTCAAATAACAGCATCAATTTTGAGTATATTGATATTACAGACAGTATGAGGAACTTGAAGATTTATCTTAAGCTAAGGGATAGCAGGGCGGAATTTGACGAAGTAAAGGAAATGGGCAGAGTAGGCATACCTTTTATCATGATCGGCAATGGTGAGAGATTTATTTTTGAACAGCCTGATCCGGATGAATTAAGATAAGAAAAAGCAGCAGATATAGATGTCTGCTGCTTTGCTCATGTTACCATACTGCTACCATGCCGTCAGCTCTTGGTTCAGTGCCCCCTGCCATCGTACCGTCCTCATTACGCCATATGACCTGCCCTCTTCCGAAGCTGTCGGAATCAGAACTGATTCTTATATCATGGCCCTTATCGGACAAGCCATTCAATGTATTGATCGGAAAGCTGTTTTCCACTTCGATGCTTTTTCCGTTTATCCATTGCCATCTTGGTGCGTCGAGGCAATCTTGGGGATTCAAATGAAAGTCTATAGTGTTCATTATTACCTGGACATGACCTTGAGGCTGCATAAAGCCGCCCATGACACCAAATGGCCCGACTGCTTTTCCGTCTTTTGTCAGAAATCCCGGTATTATGGTATGGTAAGGCTTCTTACCCGGAGCAATGCAATTTTCGTGGTCAGGGTCTGCAGCGAAGTTGCAGCCTCTGTTGTGCAGGCTTATGCCAGTTTCGGGTATCACTATGCCTGAGCCGAAGCCCATATAATTGCTTTGTATATAAGAGACCATGTTGCCTTCTGCATCTGCTGCAGCCAGATAGACAGTACCGCTTCCGGCAGGTCTTCCGGGTGTGGGCATCAGCGCTTTATCAGAAATAAGTCTCCTTCTTTCAGCAGCATAGTCTTCAGAAAGAAGCTCTTCTACAGAGACTTTCATCTTACTGCTGTCAGATATGTATCTGCGTCCGTCTGCATAAGCCAGCTTCATAGCCTCCAGCTGTCTGTGACAGGTCTCCACAGAGTATTTTTCAGTAAAATCGAAGCCTTTAAGAATATTCAGAGCCATCAGTGCAACAATGCCATGGCCGTTTGGCGGGATTTCCCATACATTGTATCCCCGATAGTTTATGTTTACCGGCTCTACCCAATCAGGCCGATAGCCATGCAGATCCTTATCTGTAAGATAGCCCCCGGTTTTTGCTGAAAAGGCTGCTATCTTTTCTGCCAGCTCACCCCTGTAAAAGGTTTCCGCATTTGTGGCGCCTATAGCCTGGAGTGTCTTTCCATGTGCTGGTGAATTCCATATTTCACCCGCTCTGGGAGCCCTGTTATTAGGTGCAAAGGTATCAAACCAGTGACTGAACAGCTTATCTTTCAAAGCCAGCTTGTAAAGCTGAAAGGCTTTATCCCAGGACCTTGCAACGGTAGGTGAAACAGGATAGCCTTCGTAAGCATAAGTAACTGCGGGAGACAAAGCATCTGAAAGGGAAAGTCTGCCGAAAGCCTTGGACAATGCAGCCCATGCAGAGGGTGCTCCGGGTACTGTAACAGGCATCCAGCCATGCTTTGGTATACCGTGGTTCTTCAGGCTGCTTCCGATGTCTGCAGGGATGGAAGCCGGTGAAGGACCGCTGGCATTCAGCCCGTGGAGTTTGCCTTTTGACCAAACCAAGGCGAAGGCATCTCCTCCTATACCGTTTGATGTGGGTTCGACTACTGTAAGGCATGCTGCTGCAGCTATTGCGGCATCTATAGCATTGCCGCCCTTCTTTAGTATATCCAGACCCGCCTGTGCCGCCAAAGGATGTGAAGTTGCAACCATACCTTTTCTTCCAAATATCATGTTTCTTCTTGAAGGGTAACTGTATTTGTGGGCATTAAATTCCATAAAAATACCTCCCTGAATCATTCCATCACTTCAATAACTGTTTTTAATAGATCCTCGTCCATTGAGGAGCTTCCGACCATTATCTCAAATTCTCCAGGTTCTACGACCGATTTGTTGTCCATGGTGATAAGGGACAAATGGGATACCGGTATAGTGATTTCAGCAACCTTTGCTTCTTCCGGTCTTAAGAATATACGGGTCCAGCCTTTAAGCTCCTTTATTGGGGTCGTGACTGAGCTGAATATATCATTGACATAAAGCTGAACTATCTCTGTACCCTCGTAACGACCTTTATTTTCGACCTTTACTGATACAGTAAGCTCATCATCTGCAGTCAGCCTTTCGGAGGATACTTTGAGATTGGAATATTCATATTTATTATAGGATAGTCCATAGCCGAAGGCAAAAAGCGGTTTGGAAGTCATCTCCACATACCTGCCCCCGTGCCAGCCGGGCAGTTGATTGTAATAAACGGGTTGCTGTCCTACATGTTTTGGGAAGGATATTGAGAGCTTACCGCATGGATTAAAATCACCGAACAGTATGGAAGCTACGGCATTGCCTCCTTCCATTCCTGGGTTCCAGGCTTCCAGTATTGCATCGGCGTTTTCCTTTATCCATGGGATAGTAAGAGGTTTGCCGTTTATAAGAACTACAACCAACGGTTTACCGGTACCCTTGAGTAATTCAAGCAGCTTTTGCTGTCCCCCTGTCAGATTGAGCTCAGCTCTGTCGCGGGTTTCTCCGTTCAGAATTATGTCATCACCTACTACAGCCACGACTATATCAGACTCTGAAGCTGCTACCAACGCCTTTTCCATATAGCTTTGGTCATTGCTATGCATATGACAGCCTTTTTCGTATATCAGTTCTATAGTGTCTCCAGCACGTTTCTTCATGGCTTCAAGCACCGTGATTATTGGACTTGTATCATAATTGGTGTGGTAATCCAACGTAGGTATCCCCGCTTTTTCAAAATCTCTTGCACCGAAGGACCAGTCACCTAGTTGTGCCTGTACATCATCACAGTTCGGGCCTATAAGAGCTATCTTTCTAACTTCCTTGGAGACAGGAAGAGTATTGTTCTCATTCTTCAACAATACCATGGATTCCAAAGCTGCATTATAGGCAGCCGCCTTGTGGTCATCACAGCCCAAAATCAACTTTGCCTCAGATGTATCAGGATAAGCCTTACCGTCAAACAGTCCCAATCTGAATTTTATTCTCAGTATCCTTCGGCAGGCTTCATTGATAAGGTCTTCTTTGATTACTCCGTCCTTGGCCAGCTTCAAAGCAGTGTCAAAGAACTCAGGGGTGGACATTATCATATCATTACCTGCATTTACAGCTATTTCACATGCCTTTTCCAGACTCGAGGCTACCTTCTGCGTTTCGAACAGCCAGCCTACATTATTCCAGTCTGTGACTACAAAGCCTTCAAAACCCCACTGGTCCTTCAGGACATCCTTTAAGAGCCACCTGTTTGCGGAGCAAGGTAAGCCGTCGACAGCATTATAACCGGCCATAAAGGTTGCGCAGCCAGCCTCCGCAGCTGATCTAAAAGGTGGAAGGAATATTGAGAGAAGCTTGCGTACTGAGACATCGGCTTCTGCAGAATCCCGGCCCCCCTGTGTCTCTCCATAGGCTGCATAGTGCTTTGCGCAGGCTAGTATGCTGTATGGATCGTCAAGACTGTTTCCCTGATAGCCCTTTATCATGGCTGAAGCGAGAACTCCTGTAAGATACGGGTCTTCCCCAAAGGTCTCATCTATACGGCCCCACCTTATATCTCTTCCGAGACACAGTACCGGAGAAAAAGTCCAGTGAAGGCCTGTAAGCATGACTTCCTTAGCTGTTATACGGGCAACTCCCTTCAGAAGCTCCGGATTCCAGCTGGATGCCATTGCCAGCTGTGTAGGAAAAACAGTTGCACCACTTTGAAAGGCATGGCCATGTATTGCATCTATACCAAACAGTATGGGGATTCCCAGCCTGGTTTGGGCCGCCAGCTTCTGAAGGTGCACCGGCTCATCTCCGGTAACGTGCAGAAATGCGCCTACATGTCTTTCAAATATCCACATCTCCGGATCGATTCTGCCATCCATCTGACACATCTGACCTATTTTCTCTTCCAGAGTCATTCTGGACAATAGATCTATAGTCCGCTGCTCATATGAATAGGAAGAATCTTTATAAATCTCCATTTAAACACCATCCTTTAGCGGCACATATTTTCTATTATTATATCACTGGATAAAAGTCATGGAAATTTCAGATTATAGAATTGTAGCGAAAGGGATAGGAATTTTTTTAGAAACAAATGATATGTGCATTAATATGTTGCTATAATGGAATACTTATTTAACTGGGGGACTGTGTTCTTAAATTTTTACCCCAATAACACAAAAAAGTACAGAATTTTACTAAACTTTTACTGAATAAATATCCTTGCAATTTTAAAAATGCTGTGTATTATCCATTATATGGAGGACAAATAATTACTATACGTAGATACTCCCCACTAAACTTCAATATCTATTATGCGCAGAAATACAAGGTTTTGTCAATGCATATTAGTGAAAAGCATGAGAATTTCTTCCAATGATTGAATTGAAAAAATATATTGACAATTAACTAAAATTTTAGTAGATTTTAAGTTAGAAAGGTCACTCGACCATGAGTAACCGAAAATAAAAAGGGGGAAGTATCAGTGAAAAAGGTTTTAGCATTAGTTCTTGCGTTAACTCTCGTATTTTCATTGGCAGCATGTGCTCCAAAGCCGGCAGCTCCAGCCGAAGAGGCTCCTGCAGGAGAAGCACCTGCAGCAGAAATGCCAACAATCGGTGTCACAATCTACAAGTATGATGACAACTTCATGTCCTTCGTAAGAAGAGCTGTTGAAAAGAATGCAGAAGGCAAAGCTGAGCTTATAATGAATGACTCACAGAACAATCAGTCAACTCAGAATGAGCAGGTCGACATGATGATTTCAAAGGGCGTAAAAGCACTTGCAATCAACCTGGTTGACCCACAGGCAGCATCAACAATCGTTTCCAAGGCAAAAGCTGCCGATCTTCCTGTTATATTCTTCAACAAAGAGCCCGATGCAAGTGTACTTGCAAGCTATGACAAAGCATGGTACGTTGGAACAACTTCTTCAGAGTCTGGCGTAATGCAGGGAAGAGTTATTGTTGAAGCTTGGAAAGCAGATGCTTCACTTGATAAGAATGGCGACGGAAAAATGCAGTATGTTCTCTTAAAGGGCGAGCCTGGACATCCGGATGCAGAAGCTAGAACAAAGTATGCTGTTGATGAAGTTAAAGGCGCAGGCATAGAAGTTGAAGAGCTTGAGCTTCAGACTGGTATGTGGGACAGTGTAAAGGGTAAGGAATTAATGGATGCTTGGATAGCTAAGCATGGCGATAAGATTGAAATGGTTATCTGCAACAACGACGCTATGGCACTTGGTGCTGTACAGTCATTGAAGGCAAACGGATACTTCACTGGCGACAAGAAAATGCCGGTAGTTGGCGTTGACGCTATTCCGGATGCACTTGAGCAGATCAAGAGCGGCCTGATGCTTGGTACAGTTCTTAACGACGCAGCAAACCAGGGTGCAGCTACAGCTGAACTTGCTGTAAATGCTGCTAACGGCAAGGATCCTCTGGATGGAACAAAGTGGACTCTTGATGACAAAAAAGCTGTTCGTGTACCATATGTTCAGATTACAATGGAAAACCTGAATATAGCAGAAGAAGCTTATAAATAATAGAAATAAACGGTAAACAGTATTATAATGTAAACAAGGATGCATGAGCATGCATCCTTGTTTTTCAGATTCGGGTTCTGTCTTTTTAATACGGGATCAAAGCATTGAAGCTCGGGGTTTCCTGAGGTTCAAGAACCAGATGGAATGGGGTGTGACCTATGAATGGTAATGGTAGGTATCTGCTTGAAATGATTAACATCTCCAAGGAATTTCCTGGGGTAAAAGCATTGGATAATGTACAGCTCAGGGTGAGTGCAGGTACGGTCCATGCTCTTATGGGAGAGAACGGAGCAGGAAAATCGACTCTCATGAAATGTCTGTTCGGAATATATCATGCTGACAGCGGTGAAATATATCTGGATGGGAAAAAGGTGAATTTCTTATCAGCCAAGCAGGCTTTGGATAACGGTGTATCAATGGTTCATCAGGAGTTGAACCAGGTTAAGCAGCGTAATATAATGGACAATATTTGGTTGGGGCGCTATCCCAAAAAAGGACTTTTTATTGACGAAGAAAAGATGTATGTTGATACAACAGAGATTTTTAAGGACTTGGACATAAATCTGGACCCACGTATGAAGGTAGGCAAATTAACAGTATCGGAAATGCAAATGGTGGAGATTGCAAAGGCTGTTTCATATAATTCCAAGGTTATAGTGATGGATGAACCGACTTCTTCCCTTACTGAGAAGGAAGTCAATCATCTGTTCAAAATAATAAGGGCACTGAAGGAAAAGGGTGTAGGGATTATTTATATATCTCATAAGATGGAGGAGATACTGAAGATATCTGATGAGGTTACGGTTATGCGTGACGGGAAATGGATAGCCACAAAACCGTCCAGTGAGCTTACTACGGATATGATAATCAAGCTTATGGTCGGCCGTGACCTGACCAATCGTTTTCCTGAGAAGACCAATAGACCTGGTGAGACCATTCTGAAGGTTGAGAATCTCACAGCTGCATATCAGCCTTCCATTCAGGATGTATCCTTTGAACTTCGGAAGGGTGAGATACTGGGGGTAGCCGGATTGGTAGGCTCGAAGCGTACTGACATAGTTGAAGCTTTATTTGGAATAAGGCATAAAGCCTCCGGTAAGATTTTCATACATGGAAAAGAAGTAAAGAATGAGACATCCCAAGAGGCTATAGATAATGGATTTGCTCTGGTCACCGAAGAGCGGCGTGCTACCGGAATATATGCAATGCTCAATGTGAATTTCAATTCAACTATAGCCAATATGGACAATTATATCAACAGGGCAGGGTTGTTCAACGACAGTAAGGCTAAAGAAGATACAAAATGGGTTATTGACAGTATGAGTGTCAAGACTCCATCCCAGAAGACATTGATAAACTCATTGTCCGGCGGTAATCAGCAGAAGGTTATATTGGGAAGATGGCTGCTTACCGAGCCTGAAATCCTTATGATGGATGAACCGACCCGAGGCATAGACGTTGGAGCTAAGTATGAGATATATCAGTTGATGATCGACCTTGCCAATAAGGGTAAGGGCATAATAATGGTTTCCTCTGAAATGCCGGAGTTACTGGGGATTGCTGACAGGATAATGGTTATGAGTAACGGCAGACTTGCGGGCATAGTTGAAGCAAAAAATACTGACCAGGAAGAGATTTTGCGCTTATCGGCCATGTATCTTTAGGATAAGGAGTGAAAAAAGGTGAATGATTCATTTTTGAGTAAAAGCAAGAACATCAAAGGAAAAAATATCCTGGAGTGGGTAATGAACAATGCTATACTGGTTATTCTATTATTACTCTTAACCATTATAATTGCCATCTCTCCGGACTTTGTCACAATATTGAACTTCCGTAACATACTGGCACAGGCATCGACCCGTGCAATAATAGCTCTAGGTATAGGCGGAATCATAGTTACCCAGGGAACAGACCTTTCGGCAGGACGTCAGGTTGGTCTGGCTGCGGTAATAAGTGCTTCTCTGCTGCAGGCTCCTGAGTATGTATATCGTATGTATCCCAATCTGCCTCAGCTGCCAGTGCTGGTGCCTATATTATTGGTTACGCTGATATGTGGTATTTTCGGCCTTATAAATGGATTTATCGTTGCGAAGCTTAAGGTTACGCCTTTCATTGCAACTCTCGGTTCAATGATAATAATCTACGGTGTAAACTCCATATACTTTGACCGCCCTCCCTATGGAGCACAGCCTATAGGCGGACTCGATGAGAGGTTTATGAATTTTGCCCAGGGAAGCTTCAATATAGGGGGATTTTTAGTGCCGTACCTGGTCATATACGCAACTATTACTACCATTGTGATGTGGATTTTATGGAACAAAACCCGTTTTGGCAAAAACATGTTTGCGGTGGGCGGAAACCCCGAAGCCGCAGTAGTATCAGGTGTGAATCTTGTTAGAACAATGATGCTTGTATTTATGCTGGCAGGGGCTCTGTACGGATTTGCCGGCGCCCTTGAAGCAGGACGTGTAGGAAGTGCTACAAACAATACAGGCAATATGTATGAAATGGATGCTATAGCTGCCTGCGTGGTAGGGGGAGTATCCTTCAGCGGTGGTATAGGGACAATTGGAGGAATTGTACTGGGGGTTCTCATATTCCAGGTTATAAACTATGGTTTGGCATTTATCGGGGTCAACCCATACCTGCAGTATATAATCAAAGGTCTGATTATTGTCATCGCAGTAGCAATAGATATGAGGAAGTATGTGAAGAAGAAATAATGATTAAGCTGTTTCGTATACTCCACAGTTAGGAATCTGATATAGAGGTGCTTCAATGAATATAGAAATATTGAAACAGGAATTTAGAAGTATATTCGGTGTACAGGAAGAGGTTTTCGGATTCTTTGCTCCCGGCCGAGTGAATCTAATCGGCGAGCATACCGACTATAACGGAGGGCACGTGTTCCCATGTGCCCTTACCTTTGGAACCTATGCAGCAATTCGCAGGAGGAAGGACTCAAGGATCAGGCTTTTTTCAAAGAACTTTGAAAGCCTTGGGATAATTGAGACGGATATTGACAATCTGGTCTACGATAAAGTCCATGATTGGGCCAACTATCCAAAGGGGATAGTGAAAACCTTTATGGATGCAGGGTATGTTATCAACAGCGGTTTTGAGATGTTGTTCAACGGGAATATCCCTAATGGAGCAGGTTTGTCCTCCAGTGCATCCATTGAGCTGGTAACAAGTGTTGCCCTGAACTACCTGTTTGAACTTAATATTGATATGATGGAAATGGTCAAGCTAAGCCAGAAGTCAGAAAACACTTTTAATGGAGTAAACTGCGGTATCATGGATCAGTTTGCATCCGGGATGGGAAGGAAAAATCATGCAATCCTGCTGAACACCACAACTCTTGAATATAAATATGTACCTGTAAGGCTTGAGGGGATATCGATAGTCATCGCAAACACAAATAAGCGACGGGGTTTATCTGATTCAAAATACAACGAAAGACGCAGCCAGTGTGAGGGTGCTTTAGAGGCTTTAAAGGAAAGACTTGACATAAATTCTCTTGGGGACTTATCGGAAGAAGAGTTTGAGGAGAACAAGCATCTCATAGAAGATGAAGTCCATAGAAAGCGCGCAAAGCATGCAGTGTATGAGAATCAGCGCACCATAAAAGCTGTCAGGGAGTTGAGTGCCGGTGATATTGAGAACTTCGGAAAATTGATGAATGCCTCTCATGTATCATTAAGAGATGACTATGAAGTTACTGGTACTGAACTGGATGTTCTGGTATCTTCAGCCTGGAAAAACGGAGCTATTGGATCAAGGATGACAGGCGCCGGTTTTGGAGGATGCACAGTAAGTTTGGTTCACGATGAAGATATTCCTGGATTTATAGAAAAGGTTGGTAAGGAATATTTGGACAGGATAGGGTACAAGGCAGATTTCTATGTGGCTTCCATAGGAGATGGAGCCAGTAGGCTTTGATATGGACAAGAGGTGGTTTCCTTTATAAACTGCCTCTTGTTATATATTATTTAAGGAGGATTCAATAATGGCGGTATTGGTATGCGGAGGCGCAGGCTACATAGGATCACACTGTGTCTATGCTTTGATTGATAGGAAAGAAGAGGTTGTAGTAGTTGATAACCTTCAAACAGGTCATAGGGCTGCGGTACATGAGGATGCAAAGTTATATAAGGGTGATATAAGGGACAGGGCATTTATGGATAAAGTCTTTAGCGAGAACTATATCGATGCAGTGATACATTTTGCAGCCAATTCTCTTGTCGGGGTAAGCATGAATGAGCCTTTGGCATACTATGACAATAATGTGTACGGCACTCAGGTGCTATTGGAGGCTATGAAGAGACACAATGTCGGAAGGATAGTATTTTCTTCCACAGCAGCGACCTACGGTGAGCCGGAGAGCATTCCAATATTGGAAACGGACAGGACAGTGCCGACCAACCCATATGGAGAGACAAAACTGGCTATGGAGAAAATGATGAAGTGGGCAGACCATGCTCACGGTATCAAATATATAGCATTAAGGTACTTTAATGTGGCTGGGGCTCATGGAAACGGTATGATAGGCGAAGATCACGATCCTGAGACCCATCTGATTCCGCTGATACTTCAGGTACCCCTTGGCAAACGTGAGAGCATCTCAATATTCGGGGATGATTATGATACTAAGGATGGAACCTGTGTCAGGGATTATATTCATGTGATGGATCTTGCAGAAGCGCATATACTTGCCCTCAACAGCCTGCGGACCGGAGCGGAAAGCACTGTCTACAACCTTGGAAACGGCGAGGGGTTTTCGGTAAAGGAAATGGTAGAATCGGCAAGAAGGGTGACCAAGCATCCAATACCGGCAGTGATATGTCAGAGAAGGGCAGGAGATCCTTCAACACTTATAGCCTCCAGCAGGAAAGCAAAGGAAAAGCTGGGATGGGAGCCAAGGTTCAACAGCATTGACTACATAGTGGCTTCAGCTTGGGAATGGCATAAGAACAACCCGGAGGGATTCAGCAAGGAGTGATCTTAGGTGAATATATACAAAGAGATAAAACGCTTATTAAATTATGGATTGGATAAAGGGCTTATCCAAGAGGAAGATGAGCTTTATACACGGAACAGGCTTCTTGAGGTATTGGAGCTTGACGAGTATGAAGAATTGGAAGTGGAGGTAGAGAAGCTTGACAATCCGCAGCCTATACTGGATAGGCTTCTGGACTTTGCTTATGAAAAGGGATTGATGGCCGGGAATACGGTTACATACAGAGATCTTATGGATACCAAGCTTATGGACTGTTTAATGGCACGTCCCAGTGAGGTTATAAGGAAGTTCTGTAATGATTATGACAAATCCCCTTCTTTGGCTACGGATAATTATTACCGGATGGCTCTGGCATCCAATTATATAAGGGCAGAACGTATAAACAGGAATGTATCATGGAAAGCGGATACGGCTTTTGGCAAGATGGATATAACAATAAATCTCTCAAAGCCGGAAAAGGATCCTGCAGCTATAGCGGCAGCAAAACATATAAAGGCCACCAGCTATCCCAAATGCCTTCTGTGTAAGGAAAATGAAGGTTTTGCAGGTACACTGAATCATCCGGCCAGGAATAATCATAGAGTGATTCCACTGGAATTGTGCGGTGAAAAATGGTTCCTCCAATATTCGCCATATGTCTACTATAATGAACATTCAATAGTATTCAAGGAGAGCCATGAGCCTATGAGGATTTCCGGGCTGACCTTCGACAGGCTCCTGGAGTTTGTAGAAAAATTCCCTCATTATTTCATTGGCTCCAATGCTGACCTGCCAATAGTGGGAGGGTCGATACTATCCCATGACCATTTTCAGGGAGGCAGATACACTTTTGCCATGGAAGAGGCACCGGTGCTTAGAAAAATAAGCATTGAAGGCTATGAGGATGTGGAGGCAAGCATAATCAAATGGCCGCTATCAGTAATACGCATAAGAGGCGGAAACAGACAAAGGCTGTCACAGCTGGGGGACAGGATACTGGAATGCTGGCGTGGTTATTCAGATGAGGAGGCAGGCATAATATCCAATACAAATGGCGAGCCTCACAATACAATCACACCTATTGCCAGGCATAAAGAGGGCAAGTTTGAACTGGATCTGGTACTGAGGAACAACAGAACCACCAGGGAGCATCCTCTTGGGATATTCCATCCACACAGTGAGGTACACCATATAAAGAAAGAGAATATTGGGTTGATTGAAGTAATGGGACTTGCGGTACTGCCTGCGAGACTTATAAATGAACTGGAACTTTTGAAGGACTGTCTGAAAGGGAACAGGGAAATTGATCACTATGAAGAATTGGAGCAGCATAAGACCTGGTTCTTACAGCTGGAGGGAAAATACAGAGGAACAGAAGCGGATTTTGATGAAGTACTCAGGTTGGAAGTGGGAAAGGTATTTGAAAAGGCTCTGCTGGATGCCGGTGTATTCAAACAAGATAATGAAGGTATCGATGCCTTTGAAAGATTTATAAATAGCATAAGGTAGGTGTTTTCAATGTATTATCTCCGAAATATCATGGTTAATGAAGGTAAAGCTGTAGACCTTATAACTTTGATAAACAAGAACAACCTTCAAGTGAAGCTGATGAACTACGGTGCTACTGTAGTGGAGCTTATTACTCCGGACAGGGAGGGTAACTTCGAAAACATTGTACTCACTTATGAGGATATGGAAGACTACATAAAAAACACTCCATATTTCGGTGCAACAGTAGGAAGGACCTCGGGCAGGATAGGCGGTGACGGGTTCAACCTAGGAGGCAGGTTATATGAACTGCCGAAGAATGCAGATACTGTCCATCTTCACGGCGGAAGAGCCGGTTTCAGCTTCAAGGTATGGGACTACAGAATAACTGAGGACAATGGAAGGGTAAGCGTGGAATTTGCTTATCTGAGTAAGGACATGGAGGAAGGTTATCCGGGAAATCTGGAAGCAGGAGTGATATATACACTGACTGATGACAACGAACTTGTTATCGAATATAAAGGAGGCACAGACAAGGATACCCTATGCAACCTTACCAACCACAGCTATTTCAACTTGTCGGGAGATTGCAAGAGAAAGGTAACTGAGCAATACCTGAGAATAAGATCTGAAGATTTTCTTGAAACAAACGGTAAGCTTGTTCCTACAGGCAGAGTTTTGAAGGTAAAGGATACTCCGATGGATTTCAACACTCAGAAGCTTGTTGGAAGAGATATAGAAATGGACTATAAACCCCTTAGGATTGCCAACGGATATGATCATACGTGGCTGCTTTCCGGAGAAAAGGATCAGGTGGAGCTTTACGATGAGAAGAGTGGGAGAAAACTGACGATAAGCACTACATATCCCAGCGCGGTCATTTACACCTATAATTTTGCAGATAATGAGCGGCTTAAGTACGGCAGATTGGGCAACAAGTATGACGGAATCTGTTTTGAGACCCAGTACGAGCCGGACGGTATAAACCATGAAGGCTTTAATTCTGCTGTACTGTCTGCAGGCTGCAGATATTATGAAAGAACCGTATTCAAACTGGAGGTTTTGTAATGTATTTGGGAGTGGATTATTATCCTGAGCATTGGGATATAGGCATGATAGACGATGACATGAGGCGGATGCGGGAAATGGGGGCAAATATCATCCGGATAGGTGAGTTTGCATGGCATTTAATGGAGAAGACCGAAGGGGATTTTGATTTTTCGTTTTTTGACATGGTGATAGAAAAGGCGAAGTCCTATGAGCTTAAGGTTATGTTCGGCACCCCAACGGCTACTTTTCCGGCATGGCTGGCCTCAAAGCACCCCTCTATACTCTCAAGAGATGAATATGGACATATCAGAGTATTTGGAGGCAGGAGACAATATTGCTTCAATTCAGAGATTTATAGCGAATATTCAGGCAGAATAGTTGAAAGGCTGGTTTCGCATTATAAGGACGAAGAGTCTGTAATTGCCTGGCAGATTGATAATGAACTGGGTCACGAAGGCAGCGATATATGCTACTGTGAACAGTGCCAACAAGCATTCAGGACGTTCCTGAGGAAAAAGTACGGAGACATAGGAACACTGAACGATACTTACGGTACAATTTTCTGGGGACAGACCTATAATTCCTTTGAGGAGATACCGATGCCCCAGCCTACTATAACCACTCACAATCCTTCCCTAAGGTTGGATTGGATAAGGTTCAGATCTTATTCCCTATACAGCTTTGCAAAGAAACAGATCGATAAGGTAAAGGAGCTTAAGGGAGCCCATCAACAGATCACTCACAATTTGCCCGGAGGTTTCTTTGATAAAGCTTATGACCAGAACAAACTGGCGGAGGAGCTGGACTTTGTATCATATGATAATTACCCTGTTTGGGGAGGATTGAAAGAGCCGCTGGCTCCAGCCCACATAGCCATGAATCACGACTATATAAGAGGCCTTAAGAAAAGCAACTATTGGATTGTTGAAGAGCTTATGGGAGCCCAAGGGCATGATATAATCGGTTATCTGCCCAGGCCGGACCAAGCCAAGATGTGGGCATACCAGGCTATGGCTCATGGTTGTGAGAACATGCTTTTCTTCAGATGGAGAGGTATGACAAGGGGGGCAGAGCAATTCTGTCTCGGGATAATTGATCAACATAATGAGACAGGACGTAAGTACCTGGAAGTACAGTCTTTTATCCGGGATATCACAAGACATCGGGAGATTTTTGAGAGTGAAATCAAGTCAGATATTGCAATACTTTATGATTACGATAACATCTGGTCCTGGCATTTTCAGAAGCAGTCCTCTGCATTTGATTTCACAGGAGAGCTATTACGCTTGTATGCTCCATTTTACAGTTTAAATGTAAATATGGATGTAATCAGCGCAGATAAGGATTTTTCAGGTTATAAGGTGCTTATTGTCCCGGTACTGCAAATCATAGACGATGAACTGTCCGAACGTATCGGGGACTTTGCGGCAAAAGGTGGTACTGTGCTGTTTTCCTTCAGGGCAGGTATCAAAGACAGAAGCAACAATATTCACTTTGGAAAAGTATTTCCGGGAAATATAAGGAAATTTGCAGGAATTTGTATAAAAGAGGCAGAATCATTACAGGCAGGACAAGAAGTGGGAATCCAGGGACAGGGTGAATATGCAGGCAAAACCGGAAGCTGCAGTGTATGGAGAGATATCATTACCACTGAGTCGGCAACAGCCTTATACAATTATTCTGATAGGTTTTACTCGGAGAATGCATGTATTACTTCGAACAGGTATAAGGATGGAAAGGTCTATTATGTAGGCGGCGGAGCGGATGATAAGACCCTGGAGGTCATTGCCGGGGAAATTGTGGCAAATAACGGTATCAGCCATTTGGAAACCCCCGAAGGGTTGGAGATTTGCAGAAGGTTTTATAAGGGCAATGAGTGGTTTATAATATGTAATCACACGGATAGAGAGATACAATATGGCGGTAGTATATACAAGCCCTATGAAAGCAGGATAACCATGGGATTGTAAAATCGTAGCTTTCGCTTTGAAAGGAAGTAATTTTATGGCTACTTTAAAAGACGTTGCAAAGCTGGCAGGGTATTCCCTTGCAACAGTATCAAGGGTTTTGAATCATGACGCCAGTCTCAATGTTTCTGATGATACAAGGAGAAAAATATATGAAGTAGCGGAGGAACTGGGATATCAGACCGTAAGACAAAGAAACCGCAATCTTAACAAGCGGATTAGGATAGGAGTCATTCACTGGTACTCGCAGAAAGAAGAACTGGGAGATCCATATTATCTTTCTGTAGCTAAAGGAATAGAGAAGGAATGCTTCAGCAGGAAGATTGAATTCGCTTCAATATTCAAGGACGGGGACAAATATACGACAGGTGAGCTGGACGATTTGGACGGCTTCATTGCCATAGGAAAATTCAGTAATGAGGATATCGATGAGTTCTCCATGTTTTCCAAGAACATAGTTTTTGTTGATTCATCTCCCAATGATAAGTTATATGACTCCGTAGTAGTTGATATCAGAAAAGCTGCTCTGGAGGTATTTGATCATATGTACAGCCAGGGACACAGGAAAATAGGCTTCATTGGGGGAAGGGAGTATGTGGGCAAGGACAGGGAGCCTCTTGAGGATGAGCGTGAAAGAGCATATCGTGATTTTATAAAGGGGAAGGGTATCTATGAAGAGAAGAATATATATATAGGATCATTCAAAACAGAGGCAGGCTATGAATTGATGAAAAAAGCAATAGGGAAAGGCAATGTTCCTTCGGTTTTCTTCATAGCCAGTGACTCCATGGCAATGGGAGCCATACAGGCGTTGTACGAGTCGGATCTCAAAGTTCCTCGGGATGTGAGCATAGTCAGCTTTAATGATATCCATACCTCCAAATATCTGATACCTCCCCTCAGCACTGTCAGAGTGCATACAGAGTTCATGGGGGCTACGGCTGTTGTGCTGATTCTCGAAAGAATAAGGGAGAACAGGGAGATACCGAAGAAAGTTGTGATTCCGACAGAGTTTATAATAAGGGAAAGCTATAAGTAGTAATTAAAGGATGCCCGTATGGACATCTTTTTCATTTTAAAGTAGACTAAGAATAGCACATTCATGGTAGGAAAGGCTGAGCGGAGTGAAAGGAACGTATAGATATACTGTAAGATGGAATTTTAAAATATAAACAATGTAAAGAATACAAAAGAACAATTATAAGAATAAAGGAGCATTGGAAATGTCATTGGTAAGTTTTTTAAAGTTGGTTGAGATACAGACAAAAGTGGCAAGCATGATACCCTTTGCACTGGGTACCCTGTATTCTGTCTACCGGTTCGGAAGGTTCAATCCAAGGAACTTCATAATACTATTCATATCATTGCTATCCTTTGATATGGTTACGACAGCAATCAATAATTATTATGATTATAAAAAAGCCCATAAGACCCATGGATTTAATTATGAGAGTCATAATGCCATAGTAAGCTATAAGCTCAGGGAATCAACTGTGATAGCTGCAATATTCATATTGCTGGCAATTGCCGCTGTATTTGGCTTCATACTTTTCTTAAATACTTCATATGTGATATTGCTGCTTGGTGCTGTATCCTTTGCTGTCGGAATACTATACTCCTTCGGTCCTGTACCTATATCACGGACACCTTTGGGAGAGCTCATGTCCGGCTTGTTTATGGGCTTGATCATAGTCCTCATATCCGTATACGTACATGTGTATGATTTGGGCATAATCAACGTGATCTCAGAAGGAAGCACGTTGGGAATAAGCTTTAACTGGATCGAAGTACTGTATATCTTCCTTTTGTCCGTACCAACAGTAAACGGTATCGCAAATATTATGCTGGCAAACAACATATGTGACATTGAAGATGACATTGAAAACAAGCGGTACACACTTCCTATATATATCGGGAAGGATAGAGCCCTGACAGTATTCAAAGCCTTATATTATATCTGCTACGCTGACCTGCTTCTGCTAATTGCGCTATCGGTCACCCCTTTTACAACTGCCCTTACAGTTGCAACCTTCATACCAGTGAGCAGAAATATCAAACTTTTTTATGAGAAGCAGACCAAGAAGGATACCTTTATATTGGCAGTTAAGAACTTCTTGATAATAAATGCAGTGCAGGTTCTAGCAATTGCAGTGGTTGTCATATCACGAGCAGTTTTACTCTAATACTTAGGTCTGATAATAGACAATAATTTGTCATATTATTGGACTTTTTGCATTTTTTTGTAAGATATATGTTATAATATGTGATGTGAAGAAGATGATATTCCGTGATCCAATTATACAGGAAGCGGGGCAGATAGGATGAATAAAAGGAATACCGGAATTATGCTGCTGATGTTGGCGGTGCTGGTTGCAATAACACTTACTATAAGTCCTAATAATAGGGAGGTTCTTGATAAGGAGTCCGGCAGCAGCATGATTACAGAATGGGAGTATATGCCTTCCGAATTTTCCCTTGAGGAAGAGGCGTCGGAGGATTTTTCCGGGGTTGAAGCAAGTGGGGATATGTGGACAAGCATAGAAGTTCTGGACAAGGAAATGGCAGTGAAATCCGAGATCTTCTGGATAAGAGGAAGGCTTCCGGAGGTTATTCCAGCTTATAGTCCTGCTTTATTCCTGGAATTTGATTTTCCTGTGGAAGTATTTGTAGAGGGACAGAGAGTTTATTATTACGGCTCAATGAAGGAACGGGACAGGGTTTTATCCTTTCAGCACTTCATACCGATACGGAATGAGTATATTGGAAAAACGATCTACTTCAGATATCCTGTAAGGGATGGTCTGACAGCAGGAGACCTAAAGCACCTTACTGCCTGGGATATGGTTATCAAGAACGAAGCAGCAAGGTCTTTGGTAGACAGAGAAATCATACCTGTTATTCTTTCTACCGCAGGTGTATTTATTGGAGTATGTCTGCTGATAATGTCAGTTTTTCAAAGAAGCAGACAGAAGGTTGAAGCTCAGCTTATGGCATATTCAGGAGGATTTGTCCTGCTGACATCTCTCAATATAGTGTCTTGCCTTTATATTGTCAGGTCTGCATTGAATCAGCCTGTTCTAATATTCTATACCGACTATATAAGCTATTATCTTATACCGTTTATGGCAGGTTCCTTTCTAGCAGCTTTGTTAAAATCGGTGCCCAAAGTTCATATGCAGATAGTCAACAGGGTATTTCTTTTATTCCTGGCTATAGTACTTCTTTTATCTATGATACCCGGGGTTGACATATCAAAATCGGACTATGTATTCAACATTTGTTTCCTTTTTTATACAATATTCATGGTGTTTCTCCTCATAAAGGAATTGAAAAACGGTAACAAGGATCTGAGGGTTATAATCATTGGTTTGATATTTGCGGGTATGACAGGGTTGTTTGACATAATGACTGAAATGAAGATATTCAACTATTTGGGAGATATATCCCATTACGGAATTTTTGTTCTGTCAATCTGCATGGTATGCTTTCTGGGACTGAGATATGTGCGTCTGTATGACGATGTAATAGCTGCAAATATCCAGCTCAAGAAGTCAAAGGATTATATTGAGGAAATCAACAGGGAGTTGGACAAGAAGGTCATTGAAAAGACCTCTGCCATAAGGAGCCTTTTTGATAATGCCGAGCAAGGCTTTCTATCCTTCAAAGAGGATATGAAGGTTGAAAGTGAATATAGCTACAAATGCAGGGAGATTTTTGGAAAAGATATCAGCGGAATGAGCCTGCCGAAACTTATAAGCAGCGGCAATGCAGAACAGGAAAAGTTCATCGCTACACTTTTACAGAGGGTTTTCGGACTTCAGGATGCAGCCAGAAGAGAGGTATACTTCTCGCTTCTCCCAACGGAGCTTACAATTAACGGAAAGATTATAAACATTGCATATAAGCTTATTGATGGGGATGCCGAATCATCAGGGTGCACCTGTATGGTAATTCTCACTGACATTACTGATAAGCACCTTCTGGAGATGAAAATGGAGCAGGATCGCAGTGTATTAAAGATGTGTGTAAAGGTAGTAGCCAATCATAACGACTTTGTCAGCATCATATGCGATTATAAGGATTTTTGCAGTTACGGTACCGATAGAATAATCAACAATGATACAGATATAAGCAATAAGTATTCAGAGCTGTTCAGGTCAGTCCATAATTTTAAGGGAGTATTTGCTCAGTTTGAGATGCAGAATATCACAAAAAGACTTCATGATTTTGAAACAACAATAGACCATTTCAGAAGGGTTGGTCATGGGATAGACGATCTTAAAGGGCTGCTTTCCACTAATGATCTAGGGGGGTGGCTTGATGAGGATTTTGATATACTGAGGTCAATACTGGGTGAAAGGTATTTGAAACTTGATAAGCTCATAGTTGTAGAAGAAGCTAAGATAAAGGAAATGGAAGCTAATATAATTAATGCATTTCCGGATAGTGAGGGGGATGTACTGGCAAAGGCTTTGAAAAGGCTGAGGTTGCGTCCCATAAAGGACATCCTAGGCCATTATCCAGAGTACTGTATGAGGCTTTGTAACCGTCTTGGCAAGCTATTAAACGAATTTACAATTGAAGGAACAGATATTGAAGTGGATCCTGATGCATATTCGGGTCTGAGCAAAGCAATGGTCCATATATTCAGAAATATGGCAGATCACGGTATTGAGACCCCTGAGGAACGAATCAGAAGCGGTAAGCCGGAGTTGGGAAACATATCCTGCAGCATTGTATCCGATGAAAGTAAAATCGAGATAATTGTCTGTGATGACGGTTCGGGGATCGATATAGACAATATAAGGAAAATAGCTGAAGATAAGCAGCTGATGACTTCTGAAGAAACAGCAGCTGCTTCTGAGGCAGATATGCTACAGGTGTTATTCTCAGATGGTTTTTCCACTGTTGACGAAGTCTCTGAGCTTTCGGGAAGAGGGGTCGGATTGCCGGCAATAATGGCAGAAGTGGAACGTCTTCATGGTAGCATTGAAGTAAAGAGTGAAAAGGGAAAAGGTACCAGCTTCTATATCACGGTACCTATTCTGAATTAACAATATACCCTGTCATACTGAGTGAGGAGATGCAGCTAAAGAGCCTTCGGTCGCTGCTCCCTCAGGATGACATCGGATGTTTTTATAGGATAACTGTACTTGGACTACACTATCTTCGTCGTCCAGGCTTCACAATTCCATACATCACTTACTATGTCGTTATAAAACTCAGGTTCATGACATATAAGCAGAATGCTGCCCTTATATTCCTTAAGGGCTCGTTTCAGTTCTTCTTTTGCATCAACATCCAGATGGTTTGTAGGTTCATCGAGAATCAGCAGGTTTGTCTCTTTATTTATCAGCTTGCACAGACGTACCTTAGCTTGTTCTCCGCCGCTCAACACCACTACTTTGCTTTCAATATGCTTGGTAGTCAATCCACATTTGGCCAATGCAGAGCGTACCTCATACTGTGTGAATGAAGGAAAATCCTTCCATACTTCTTCAATACAGGTGTCGTAGTTGGCTTCCTTTATTTCCTGTTCGAAATATCCAATGTGAAGATAATCACCAAGCTCTACAGTGCCTGATATAGACTTTATTTCACCAAGTATGCTCCTGAGCAGAGTGGTTTTTCCAAGTCCGTTGGCTCCAGTAAGAGCAATTTTTTGTCCCCTTTCCATTCTCAGGTTCAAGGGCTTTGAAAGAGGTTCTCCATATCCAATTACCAGGTCTCTGACTTCAAAAATGAGCTTTCCTGAAGTACGCGCCTCTTTGAAGTAAAACTCAGGCTTTGGCTTTTCCTTTGCAAGTTCTATTACTTCCATTTTGTCCAGCTTTTTCTGGCGGGACATAGCCATATTTCTGGTAGCCACCCTTGCTTTGTTACGATTAACAAAGTCCTTAAGCTCTGCAATCTCCTGCTGCTGCCTGTTGTAAGCAGCTTCCAGCTGAGCTTTTTTTGCCTCGTAAACCTGCTTGAAATTGTCATAATCTCCGACATATCGGTTCAGTTCCTGATTCTCCATATGGTATATAAGATTTATGACACTATTCAGGAAGGGGATATCGTGGGAGATAAGTATAAAGGCATTCTCATAATCCTGAAGATATCTTTTCAGCCATTCTATATGCTTTTCATCAAGGTAATTGGTAGGCTCGTCCAATAAAAGTATATCAGGCTTTTCCAATAACAGCTTGGCAAGCAGTACTTTGGTCCGCTGTCCTCCGGAAAGCTCGGTTACTTCCTTATCAAGGCCTATATCAATCAAGCCCAACCCTCGGGCTATTTCTTCAACCTTTGCATCAATTATATAAAAATCATTATGTTCAAGAGTCTCCTGCATTGTTCCCATATCCTCCAGAAGGACCTCAAGCTCTTCAGGGGATGCCTCTGCCATTTTATCACAGATCTCATTTATCTCTGATTCAAGATCAAACAGATATTTGTATGCGCTTTTCAATACGTCCCTTATGGTCATACCTTTTTCCAGCGTAGTGTGCTGGTCCAGATAACCTGCTCTCACACGTTTCGACCATTCTACCTGGCCTTCATCAGGCTCAAGCTTTCCTGTTACTATATTCATAAATGTGGATTTGCCTTCACCATTTGCACCGATAAGTCCGATATGCTCTCCCTTCAGGAGTCTGAAGGAAACATTATTGAATATCGCACGATCGCCAAATCCGTGACTTAGATTTTTCACTGTTAGTATGCTCATATTTGACCCCTCTCTACAATACTCCTTAAATCATACATAATAGATTATATATAAATCTACAGGTATTTTAAAGAAAAATATGTTTTAGACAGTCATGCACAACTGCCGGTATATTCAAAACATAGTACAAATCCCCGAAATCCAATGGAAAACCAGTGTTTTAAATGGAGAAAACAATGGAATATAGCCGTTATATTTGATATAATGGAGAAAACATGTAATGTGTGTCGAATACGGGGGATTATATGAAAAGAATAGTTATATTTTTAATTGCAGTTTTACTATTATTCAATACAATGATTTTTGCAGATGAACCGGTTGATGTTTTTTCAGAGGATATTCTGACTTCTTTTTATATGGAGCCCGGGTATTCAGGAGACTCAACCACGATAAAGCTTTCCGAGCTATCAAGGGCGAGCGGATTGGAATTCTCATATAACCAGGATACAGGATTTTTATATGCTGACGGCAACGGATATGGAGTTTACATCAAAGCAATAAGCGGTGATGTTGAGGTTGATGAAACAGCTTTAGTGTTAAAAAACTGTAATGGTGCGGATATGTTTACTCCATACAGGTTCAAGTTCCTGACATATATATGCAGCCTGGATGGAACTGGTGTTTTCAACGGGAAAAGTAATATAACCACAGTTCTTGAAGCTACGGTGAACTTTGGAGAAAAAGTTAAATTTATTTTGAGAAATCTGGGGACAAGCCCATATGATATTGATAATGAAAACATTGAACAATTTTTGAACAATGATCTGATTCTGGTCAATAAGAGCAATGTTTTGGACAGCAGTTATATACCGGAGGATATGGTCTATTCAAAGCCTTCAAGAGGGCGCTCAACTATTAATATGAGGTTGAACAGACAGGCGACGCTGCAGCTGAACCATATGCTTGAAGCCTCATATGCCGAGGGTGTTTCAGGTATGGTTATAACAAGCGCTTTCAGGACCTTTGAGAAGCAGACAAGCCTCTATAATAATAAGATAAACCTGCTGTCAAGGCAGATGAACCGTAAGAATGCAATGGAGGAAGCTTCCAAGGTAGTAGCGGTACCCGGATCAAGTGAGCATCAGACGGGACTTGCCGCTGACATATGCAGTGAGGGAACCGGATTGGTCAGTAATTTCGGCAGTACCAAACAGGGGAAATGGCTGAATGACAACAGCTGGAGATTTGGCTTTATAATCAGATATCCGCTGGACAAGACCCATATAACAGGCATAATATATGAACCTTGGCATGTAAGGTATGTTGGGAGTGGACATGCTGAATTCATGAAGAAACAGAATATGTGCTTCGAGGAATATGTAGAGTATCTGAAACATAACAGGATCATAAATTATACAGACAATAACAATGACAATTATATAATCCAGTACATCAGCAGGTATGATTCCGGTACAGAAGCAATCACATTAAGCCTCCCGGATGACAGTACCTGGACCATCTCAAACTGTACAAAGGACAGCTATATTTTGACAATAAAACTCTAAAAAAAGCAGCCGTCGGATCAATTCCGACGGCTGTGTGTTTGCTTGATTACCAGCCCAATCCTTTGATGAAAAGCCTCATAAGTATGGCAAGAGACTCTGCGCGGGCTATATCGCTATTTGGTTTTATTGTACTGTCGGGATAGCCCTCGAGAGCACCTTCTACTACCTGACCAACTGCCCATCCGGGGATATCCTGGGAATCTACAAAGCCGGATAAATCAGCGGCTTCAAAATCTTTAAACTTCCTAAGAGCCCTGCTGACCATTACGGCAGCTTCTATTCTTGTTATAGGCTCAAGGGGTTTGAAATCAGAACCTTCAAAGGGTATCAGGCCTGCTTTTGTGGCTTTTGCTGTAGCTGCCCTGACCCATGAAGGGATATCAGCTCCATCGCTATAGCTCTCTTCGAGGATGCTTTCTACTTCACTTTCCGGTATATCCGGAAGAAGTATATTATCAGGATTCATATTCATGATACGTGTCACAAACATGGTAAATTCGGCACGGGTAACCATCTGGTGAGGTCTGGCAACTCTTGTTTCAGATCCTTCTACTTCATAGCCCTCTATGAGCCCAAGGCCGTTCATCCTGTTGATGAGCCGTTCTGCCCAGCTGTTGCTGATATCTGAGAAATCAGGCTGGACAACTCCGAATACTACGAACCATCCGGAATAACCACCATCATTTATGGACTTCACCTTGCCTTCTCCATCGGGGTAGGTGGCAAGAGCAACCCATTTGCTGACGGATGGATTCCAGTAGTAAACTCTCGGGTCGTGTCCCGGATTGCTGTCAAGGAGGCTCTTGTTGTAGTCGAGGCTTATTTCACTCTTGACTCCATTGATTTTTATTGGTGTGCTGAGTGTGATATAGCCAGGCATTCTGTCCACTAAAGCATCATTTGGCAGATTCTCAGTAGGCGGCGGTGTTTCAATTACAGGAGGCCTTGACTTCCGACTCTTACCACCGCTAGGTTTTGAAGGAGAACTACTATCATCATCCAGTATGGTCAATATGCTTGGGGCACCAAGATTTACCGGATAATCATCCACCCATATTGTACTGCCATCGGCGGCTTTGGATCTATATGCTTCCGGTTCAGGGAAGCTAAGTTTGAGATTTACCGTTTCATTGTCTTCATCCTTGCTGTCATCTATTATTGTTACACGGAAGGTCATCTCGTCGGCTTCCAGTCCTAACTTCCATACACCTGATACTGCTTTATAATCTTCCCCTGCTTTTGCGGTACCGTTAGAGGTACTATAGACTACGGAGAATACAGTGTCTTCTTCATATACAGTAGAGAATACTTCCGGATCTTCTTCGGGTAATCCGGAGAAAAATACTGTAATATCAGCGTATCCGGCATCTTCATCCTCTGAATATTTCGGACTGCTGAATTTAACGCTTGCAGAATCATTATCAATTATATAGATTTCTGCTTTTCTATTTTCCCCTAATTCTGCATCTTCTGCATCAGACAGCTCCAGCAGTATTAACTCACCCGGTTCTATTTTACTATCATCTCTGATACTTATTTTGATGTACTTATCTTCATTATCTCCATTTGCAAAGACTGGATAATCCCCTATTATATTATAGTCGCCGGGATCTTCTGCGTCACCATATACAGCATATGTTACGGTTACTTCTCCTAAAGATCCTCCAAATCTTTCAATAGGGATCTCTATAGTGCCGGCATCTTCGTCTACTTCATAATAGATGCAGCCCTCTATAGCATCGCCATCTTCCGTTTCTTTAAATTGGATCTTGCCGGGAGTCTCAGGTGCAGGGTCTCCTATAAGCTCCCATTTTATATAATCTCCATACTCCTCGTAAGAGCTCTTTGAGTTCAGACTTTCAGAGGAGGTTTTCCTATACATGTAACTCATTACGCATGGATAAGCCACAAGATAGTTGCCTTCCTTTGTATTGCAGGCAATATCCAGGTTTGGGTTTCCTCCGTTATACATGCCTTTTCCAAATGCGTAGCTATCACCGGATGCGGCCAGATCCTTGGAAATATGCTGTCCGGCACCCCAGGATTCCCAGTACTCGTAATCAAAGGTGGACCATACTGAGAAATATTCGTCCTTTGCTGTTGGGTTATATACAGTGGACAAATTGCGGTACTCCTGCCACTCTTTATCAGCAGGCTTGCTGACTATGACTTTATCAGCATCACCGACCGGTGCCCCTTCAGCATTGAAGTGCATTCCGCAGATATAATCCTCCTCGTTGTGAGGATTCACTTCAATCCAGGTAACAGTGAATTGACCAGTATTGCTGTTGTATGCAGCAGAGGGTTCACATTGTTCCAATGCTGCAGCGCAGATGGGCAGATCATCAGCTTTGGGATTGATGACTTTTCCATCCTTATCAAGGAGCTTGCCATACAGATCGGAATCTGCATCGTTTCTGCTGTCTTCCCAAATTACCAGGAATCTATCTGCAATAGGCGAGTATGCTGCCGAAGGAGAGGTTTGATAGCTTTCAAAGCTGCAGATGCTAATATCATCATCTGAGATTTTTGGGGTCTCATTATCAGTTTTATCCAGCTCTACCATGCGGCCAAGGATATTCTCACCATCAGAGTAGGCAACCAGGAATTTACCATCTTCACCATAAGTGACTGTCAAATTATTATCGAAAAAGTACTCCGGATCATATCCTGCATTTTCGACTATCGGGAAAGGGTCTCCTGTAAATGATTCATTGTCTTTATCAATGAAATTGCCCATGATATTTACTGTAGTCATATAGGAGGTTTCCATTCGCTCAAATACCTCAGCCCATACTACCAGGTACTTCCCGTCACCATAGGCTGCATCGGGAAAACTGCCGTAATCGTGATAGTAACAGTGTTCAATTGTTTTGCTTATAGGGAAAGGTTCTCCCTCTGCTTCGGCGGTATTGCTGATAAACTGTCCGACAATTCCCAGATGGCCGGAATATGAGGTTTCACCGGTTGGATTTTTTGATCCTTCTGACATTTGGGATACAGGAAGATAGTATTCATGATTTGAATATACTAGCAAGTAATTGTTTTCATTGAAATTATAAGCTAGAGCAGGATTTATTGCTGCTTTTGGATCATACTCCACAGGCTCGCCTATAAGCTTTAGGCATATATTGCCCGGATTGTTATTATTCATATAAGAAGTTGTATAGGCAGCTACAAAGTTATTATGATTTGTGTTGGCGGCTAATGACGGATTTCCGCAGTAGAATTCTTCAGGTGAGTCTTCCGGATATATCAGTTCTGAACCATAGGCAGATTCTTCATCCCAATATCCGCTGGTAAGGAGGTAATACACATTACTGTCGGAAGACCATACCGCACAGGTATTATCCCAGTAACTGTTGTACTCTACTGAGATATTATCATAATATGTTCCGCTGCTGTACATTTCCTCATTATCTACGACAACTGCTTCAGAGGAGGTTATGTCTACTGTTGCGGCATATAGGTCATATATTGTGTTCCCTTGTGTACTATTGCGGTTATCTGCCCAGACTACAATGAATTCCTCATTGCCATTGTCATAAGTTACAGAAGGATCTCTTCTGGTATTGTCTGTTGGTGTGTCTGTATCAGGTTCTACCGGGAAAATCTGTTCTACACTTCCACTTTTGAAGGTGCAGCCATAAATATCGTGCAGAGTGTTTCCGCCTTCCTCGTGATTGTTTTCCCATACAATCATATAACAATTGTCTTGTCTTCCATAAGAGACGGAAGGGCGGGACTGATATCCTTCATCAACTGAGATGTCTACGATATTGTTCATTAGAGGAGACTTGTCATAATCCACTATCCTGCCGTAAATATTGGTACCCGATTGGTCGTTTTCAGGGTCACTGTCCTCCCAGACTACCAGGAATTCTCCGTTGATATCATTATATGCAATAGCCGGTGGGGATTCTGCATATCTATTGATTTCACTGACTACAAAAGTACTGCCGTCAGCACTTCCATCCGGATTTATGAACTGGCCGACCAGCTTGGCTTCGACATAGTCACTCAAAGAGCATTCCCATATTACCAGGTATTTGTGATTGATGTTGTCATAAGCGACTACAGGCCTTTCGTTGTATATACTGTAGTCAGAGTATTCATCATATATATCAGCTAAGTCGGTATCAACCCTGTAGTAATAGTCATCTTCCCACTCCGCATTCTCATTTGCTATCTGGCAATAAATACCTTGGCCATTGTTAATACTCTCATAGACCACAAGATAGTTGTCATCATCCTCGTTATAGGCCAAGTCCGGATGCACCATATAATAGGGCAATGCCCATGTTCCATATCCTGAGAAGGCAAGTTGGACATAACCGTCTTCAAGTGCTCCGATTTCACATAAAGGAATCTTGAATTCATACAGCTTATGCTGATAATCAACCTTATCTGTGTATGTAAAGGATGCCAGTCCCCATTCTGTTTCGGGTACGGATACTCTGAACTCTTTCACATCACTATCCGTTTTTATATGCAGCATTGCATAGTCCATATCTCCATCCATAGTATTGTCAGGAGTGACATCCATAACTGCATACAAATAATCCTGATCATTCATAACCCATGCATATACATAGCCTTCAGGGTGTCCTGTGCCGGATATACAGAACTCTTTAAATAAAGGCTGCAAATTTTGAACCTCTTCAGGATCTCCATCCACTGTAAGTGCCGTATCGACTGAGTTAAGCTGATAATAATAAAAATCAGAGTATCGGTTGATTTCCCTATAGTTGTTTGAACTTGGAAACTTAAAAGGCTCCTGACTTATCTTATCACCCTCTATCCTTCCGGTTAAGGCTAGGATATCGTCTTTTCTGTTTGCAGGAAATACCAGCTCAACACCTTCAGAAGCAATACCTATCAGATCCAGGTCTTTTTTTGAAAGCTTACCTAATAGGATACCATCATTCCAGTTCACACTTTGGGGGGCTTCACCTCCAAGAAAGACAGAATCCAGATGGGCCGCCTCCCCTCCTTCCTGTTTTATTCTCACAACTGCTTCCTTTTGATTTTGAAGGAAGCCTGACAAGTCCAAGGTCTTCTCCTTAAGGAACATGTCATACCCCAGTCTGCCTGCCTCCTGCCACTGTCCGCCTCTTAATACTGATACCACATATTTGCCATTTGCATTTTCATTTTCCTCTGCTTTTATCTGCCGGAGCTCTGGGGTTGGATTGTCTGCCAGCAGTGACAATGCATCGGTGGATAACATGGTAATACATAGAAGGACACATAGCAAGGCAATCGTTTTTTTTCCATTCATACTATTCCTCCTTTCAATTTTGCTCTACTTGTAATATATGAGCAGCCTCACGTAAGTAGATTTATATCCCCCGACAAAAAAGACAAAAAAACAAAAACCGCCCCTAAAGGAGCGGTTGCACTATTGACTCCATATGCTCCAAGTGCCCATATAAGGAGCATACTTCACAGTCTTCCTATAACATAAGAGGATGATGATATTATTATAGGAAAAGCTGTGCGCAAATCAGGTAATAACGTGCTGTCACATAACAATTTTCGTATGCCTTTTTACATCAAGTTACAATAAACAATACTATGGATGTATATTCTTTATCTATTTGCGACATGAAGCAATAAAAAAACTGTCATCAATGGACGACAGTCAGGATCGTGGGAACTTATGCCCACAGTGAGTTGGTCAGTCCAAATATCCTTCAGCTGCGAGAAGCTCCGCTGTCAGAACCGAGCCACCGGCTGCCCCTCTCAGGGTGTTGTGGGAGAGACAAACAAATTTGTAGTCGAATATGCTGTCCTCTCTCAGCCTTCCAAGAGTTATCCCCATTCCTCCCTCGAAATCCCTGTCCAGTCGGGTCTGAGGTCTGTTCTCCTGACTAAGATAATTAAGGAATTGCTTTGGTGCACTGGGAAGCTCTAAAAGTTGGGGTTTGCCCTTATAGCTATGCCAGCGTTCAAGAATAGCCTCTATAGTCGGTTTATGCTTGAAGGAAACGGATACTGCCGCTAGATGGCCTTCTGCTGCAGGTACTCTTATACACTGGGCTGTTATTACCGGTTCAGCAGCTTTTACTATTTCTACACCACATATGTGACCCCATATCTTAAGGGGTTCCTGCTCGCTTTTTTCTTCTTCACCGGCTATAAAGGGAATAACATTATCCACCATCTCAGGCCAATCGGTAAAGGTTTTTCCGCTTCCGGATATGGCCTGGTATGTGCATACTGATATCAAAGCGGGTTTGAAGTCCATCAGTGCATTGATTGCAGGAACATAGCTCTGGATTGAGCAGTTGGGCTTGGTCACAATAAACCCTCTGGTGGTTCCAAGCCGCTGTTTTTGATTTTTCAGCACAGCCAGATGCTCAGAATTTATTTCCGGAATAATCATAGGTACATCAGGAGTGAAACGGTGCGCAGAATTGTTGGAGACTACAGGTATCTCTGCTTTTGCATACCTTTCCTCGATTTCTCTTATTTCAGCGGCCGGCATATCTACAGCACAAAAGACAAAATCAATATCATTACATATTCCGCCTATATCATGCAGGTTTTTCACCTGCATATGCTTCACATTATCAGGAACAGGGGCAGACAGCTTCCATTTATCGTTTACAGCATCAATATATGCTTTGCCAGCGGATCTTTCACTGGCTGCTACAATTCCGATATCAAAAAATGGGTGTTGATGAAGCAATGTCACCAGCCGCTGACCGACAAAGCCTGTTGCTCCAAGGATTCCGACTCTGAGTTTCTTCTTCATATCCATACCTCCAATTATATATAAGGTAGCTCTACAATTATTATAGACAAAATTTTTACTATATCCATTGCTAATGTTGCTTAAATGCTTGCAAGAAGTGCTATAATATAGGAAAACGGATATGAAGCGTTATCGTATTGTTTGGAGGTGCTTATGCAAGAAGATAATATGATTACCGGCAGCAGACGGGGATACCTGAATAAGGATTTTAAATTCTTCCATCTGAAGGACAAGAAGAACATGGAGTTTGAATTCCACTTTCATGATTTTAATAAAATAGTCATTTTCATATCAGGAAATGTGACGTACCTTATAGAGGGAAGGGCATATAAACTCAAACCATGGGATATACTCCTGGTGAGCAGCAGTGATGTGCATAAGTCCATGATCGGGGGCAACGGCACTTATGAGAGGATGATCATATGGGTCAACTCAAATTTTCTTCAAAAGCACAACAGTCCCGGATACAATCTGCTGAGCTGCTTTGAAATAGCGAGTAGGGAAAAGTGTAACCTGCTGCGGTTGAACCCGGAGCTTTTAAGGCAGGCAAAGTATATTTTTTCACAGCTTAAGGAGGAATGTGCAAATGAAGGGTATGGCAGCCAAGTACTTAAGAACTCACTTTTTCTGCAGTTCATCGTATATCTCAACAGGATATACCTTAAACCGGAATCCATAAAGCATAAAGCGGACGGGGATTATAACGAAAGCATCGGAAAAGTAATAAGGCATATAAATGAGAAACTATGCGAAGACATGTCGATAGAAGGCCTGGCTTCCAGATTTTATATGAGCAAATATCATCTGATGCATAAATTCAAGGATCAGACAGGCTATACAATCCACAGCTACATTCTTCAAAAACGGCTGATTATGGCCAATGCACTCATAAAATCAGGCAAGACCATGAGGTCGGCTTGTATGGAATGCGGCTTCGGAGATTACTCCAGCTTTGTCAGAGCCTTCAAGAAAATGTATGGATTATCGCCAAAGAAGCATCATAAGATGATGGATGAACTTGAAAGACTGGAGGATTAATAATGAAGGCTGCTTCTGTAGTTTTCGGAAAGGATGATCTTGCAGCTCTTACGGGCTATGAAAAGTTACTGGCTAAAGCAGAGGATTGGATCAGGCTCTGCCGTATACAAAAAGTGAATATAGTTGTTTTTCCAGCTCTGCTGGGATGTATCTTTAGCAATGGAGAAGGCTATATAAAAGATATTGTTCGACTTTCCGCCATGTACGAGGATATTGCGGTATGTCCCGGGAGCTTTTATGAAAATGAAGCAGGAAGGACTTATCACTCGTCATGTATAATCGTAAATGGAAAAATCGTATTGAAACAAAGACAGATATACCTGGCAAAATGGGAGAAAGGCTTGGGACTTTCCCGGGGAGTTGAGCTGGATTGCAGCTGCCTTTTTGGAATGAAGGTGGGAATATTGATATCTACGGATGCATTCTATCCACAGGTTTCCAGGGCATTGGCCATGACAGGGGCAGAGCTGGTACTTGCTCCTATGGCGGTCATGGGAGGGGCAAGCTCATCCAGACAGCTGGCGGGACTTTGGCAGAATGTACAGGCAAACCTGTTCTTCGGTGTTGAAAGCGGCTTCAAAGGCAGCTTTATGGGATATGATTACTGCAGCAGATCAATAATACATGCCCCCTTGGAAATGACAGCAGATGAAAGCGGGATCGTGGTCTCCGAAGAAAGAGCCATGAAGGACCCGTTAATAGCTGCCGAGCTTGAAACCGGAAGAAGAAAAGAGGCTGTGTCGAAATTTAACACTCTGGCACAGCTCAATAAAGAAGCATATGGGGACATGTTTTCCCATTCTTATAATGGAGGTTAGGATGGGCATGCTTCTGGGCAAATGGTTCAGATGGAAGCTTGGAGGAGCAAGAGCGGGAAAACTCCTTGAAGGAAAAGACTGCTACGGGGGTACGGTAATAAATGGCTCAAAAGCCATCAGGGCAGCAGCTGTGCAAAGGCGTATAACCGTAGTGAAAAGCATAGAAGACTATGCAGGAATTATGGAGAAGTTTGTAAGGTCCGCTGCTGAACAGGGCTGTGACATAATTGCCTTCCCGGAATACAATTTTTTCGATCTTTTTGGCATCATTCCGGGATTTGGTTTACTGGACCGTTTTTTGAACAGCAGGGCACTCCCATCTGCCGGCTCCGGCCAAGAGGACGATATAAGTAGGCTTTATCCGCTTTTTTATGACATATCGGAACCTATAAAGGCTGCAATAGAAACGGTAATGTGCTGCTTGGCATCAAAATACGGAATATATGTATATACAGGAAGCTATTTTATCAGAGAGGAAGGCAGTCTCTACAACGGCGGTGCTATCATATCCCGTAAGGGGGACATACTGGGGAGGCAGATGAAGCTGCATCTGACGGATTTTGAAGAAAAGCTTGGAATCAAAAGGACCAAGGATTTCAAAGTTTTCCCACTGGATATAGGCAATACGGCATTTCCTGTTTGTATGGATGCGACTTACTATGAGACATTCAGTCTGGCAAGAAGCAGAGGGTGCGATATAGTTGTGCTTCCTATAGCCAATAATGAAGAATATGGCCTCTACAGAGCGTTAAGAGGCATATGGCCAAGAGTACAGGAGTCCCATGTCTATGGGATCAAGGCAGCATTGAGCGGCAGCTTCTGTGGTATGCACTTTACAGGAAAGGCAGGTATATTTGCCCCCCTTGCTTTAACTGACAAGAAAGATGGAGTGATAGCAATATCAGAGGATCCAGAGGGGGATTCTCTTGTAGTCGGGGATGTGGACCTGGATGCATTATATAAGGAGCGGGAAGCAGATGAATACTATGGAGACTGCAATCCTGATTTTGAAAGAGGGTATTGCCTGAATACTTATTGAAGGATTGAACAAGACTAAAAACAGTATTGGAGCGGAGTTTATTTGAATTCAATTTAAGGCTTTTCAACGCGAAACATATTGTTGACAATTGGCGTACTAAGGCTTAATATGATTATGGTTTGTAATTTTCAGTACAAACCCTTAATAGACAAAGGAGAATGGGGTGTGATGCTTATGAAAGCCGGAAATGGCAAGCTGAAGCTCTATGGTTTTAACAATCTTACGAAATCCTTGAGCTTTAATATCTATGATATTTGTTATACAAAAACTGACGAAGACCGTCAGAAATATATAGAATATATTGATGAACAGTATAATTCTACAAGGCTTACAAAGATACTTAGTGATGTTACTGAAATGATCGGAGCAAGTGTATTGAATGTCGCCAAGCAGGATTATGATCCTCAGGGAGCCAGCGTCACACTTTTGATTTCAGAAGAGGAGGTCCCCCTTTATGTGCTTGATCCTTCCTGCAACAGAGGAATAATCACACCTATCAGGGAGAATATCGTGGGACACCTTGATAAGAGCCATGTAACTGTGCACACATACCCTGAAAGCCATCCACAGAACGAGATCAGTACCTTCAGGGTTGATATAGATGTTACCACCTGCGGGACGATTTCCCCTCTCAAAGCATTGAACTATCTTATTAAGAGCTTTGATTCGGATATAATCACCATAGATTACAGGGTCAGGGGCTACACCAGAGATGTCAACGGAAGGAAGCACTTTATAGACCACAAGATAAATTCCATACAGAACTTTATCGCAAAGGAAACCATAAACAGATATAACCTGATTGATATGAACATATATCAGTCAAATATATTCCATACAAAAATGAGGATCAGCGATCTCGATCTTGACAATTACCTTTTTGAAATCAGGGAAGAGGATTTGAGTCCTAAAGAAAAAAAGGAAATAGTAAAAAAGCTGGACAGAGAGATAACGGAAATATTCTATGGTATCAATCTGCCCAAGGTCTGATGGGTGGAGGTATAATATGAAATGGCATAAGTCGGGTAAACACCCGGCTTTTTTTTCACAATTTCTGCTACCATGCATATATTGATATTAAATGCGTGTATGGGAGTGAATGCATATGTATGATGATGAAAGAGAAGATATTGAACTGGATGACATTGAGCTGGATGATGAGTACTGTGAGGATTGCCCCTTCTACAGGCAGCGTCCCCCTATTTTCGGACCCTTTGGGCCGCAGTTCCCTCCGTCTAACCAAGGACCCGGTCCCGGATTTGGTCCAGGATCTTCAGAGGGGCCACCTTCCGGACCTCCGCCTTCTGTAACGCCAAAACTGACTACACAGCAGGGACCGGGGGTATTTGCTATAGATCCGGGATCCATAAGAAGATGCAGGTTCAGGTTTGTATATCTGAGGCTAAGGAACCGCAGAGAATTCTGGATATGGCTTACCTTTGTGGGAAGGCGTTCAATTTCAGGCTGGAGATGGACCGGACGCAGATGGGTGTTCTTTGGAGTTGATCTAAGAGAGATAAGCAGTTTCTATTGCTATTAAAAAAAGTTGGCGTAAGCCAACTTTTTATTTAGTACCCACATTGAAGCTCCTGCATATTCTGTATTAATTAGATTTTTTATAGAAGGAGGAGAATCAATGGGTATTACACTTAGCACTTTGCATTGGGTGTACTTAATCTTCATACTGATGATCATTGCCTTCATTGTGATGAGAAAGGATACCAGCTTTATATGCATTGCAGGAATTATGGCACTTGGGTTCATAGCAACCTCCTCGGCTGCTAATGCAGTCACAGGGGTGTTCAACAGCTTTGCATATGCCATTAAGGAGCTTCTGGGTACAATACTTGTAATATCAATTATCTATGGTATGAGCAAGGTATTGATGAAGACAGGTATCAACGAGATAATGGTGCATCCCTTCACAAAACTGATTCGTACTCCGACACTAGCCTACTGGGTAATAGGCATACTGATGATGGTTATATCATGGTTCTTCTGGCCTTCCCCTGCTGTTGCGCTTATGGGAGCGGTCCTTCTCCCGGTCGCCCTTAAGGCAAAGCTGCCTGCGATAGGAGTGGCTGTGGCTATGAATCTATTCGGCCATGGTATCGCATTGTCAGGTGACTTCATAATACAGGGAGCTCCAAAGCTGACTGCCGACGGAGCGGGGATACCTGTAGGCGAAGTGATTGCAGCAAGTGTACCATTGGTAATCATAATGGGTGTGGTCACTACTGTCACTGCTTTTATACTGCTGAGAAAGGAATTGAAATCAGGACTTCTGAAGGTTGAAGACCAGATCCGGTTGAATACCACTGCAGGTGAAGAAGTAGAAGATCCTACAGAAATGAAGGATATGAAAATAACAGTAAGAAAAGCCCTTGCGTTAATGGTGCCTGTTCTGTTTGCAATAGATATTGCCATAATGTTTGTCGCAAAGCTTCAGGGTGGGGATGCCACAGCTTTGATCGGGGGAACTTCCATGATGATACTGATGGTTATATCTTTGCTTGCTTATAATAGAGACCCTCTGGGGAAAATAACACAGCATATGATAGAAGGACTTCAGTTCGGGTTCAGAGTATTTGGTCCTGTTATTCCCATTGCTGCATTCTTCTATCTTGGAGACTCTGCAATAGTAGATATATTTGGCAATGTACTTCCGGAAGGTTCCAACGGTCTTGTCAACGACCTGGGTGTGGCCTTGGCGGGAATAGTGCCGTTAAATCAGGGAGTAGGAGCGGTTACCGCAACAATAGTAGGTGCAATAACAGGCCTTGACGGATCGGGATTCTCAGGTATAACTCTTGCCGGATCAATAGCGAAGCTGTTTTCCATATCCATAGGAACAGGTACGGCAACGCTGACGGCATTGGGGCAGGTTGCAGCAATTTGGGTAGGAGGTGGCACCCTGATACCTTGGGCAGTCATACCAGCAGCGGCAATATGTGGAGTCGACCCCTTTGAGTTGGCTCGAAGGAACCTAAAGCCCGTGGTAATAGGGCTTATAGTGACAACTATAGCTGCAATATTCCTGATGTAGAGAAAAAGCTGCATTTGCGGCTTTTTTTATTGCCTTTAAGCAATAATAGAAATAAAATATATATATCCCCAATTACCGGGAGGTTATACAAATGATAGAGATAAACAATCTGCAGGTATCTTATGGAAGGGATAAGGCTTTGGAGGATATCAATCTGCAGATAGGGCGAAACACAACCTGTGCAATAATAGGACCCTCCGGCTGCGGCAAGACCACTTTGCTTTATGCAATGGCAGGGCTTACTGCTCCTGACGGAGGAAGTATCCGTATCAATGAAGAGGAGCTTTCCGGTATACGCCGGAATACAGGGATAATTCTCCAGGACTATGGTCTTTTTCCATGGAAAAACGTATGGAATAATGTAGCCTTGGGACTTACTGTACGGGGTGAGCTAAAGGAAAGTATAAAGAAAGAAGTGGATGACATTCTCAGGATGCTGGGGTTAAGCTCTCTTAGCAGCAAATATCCAACAGAGCTCAGCGGAGGAGAAAAACAGAGGGTAGCTATAGGAAGGACACTTGCGTTGAAGCCTGACCTTTTGCTGATGGATGAGCCTTCTGCTGCACTGGATGCGATTACCAAAGAGCATCTTCAGAACCTTATACTAAGGTTGTACAAAAGCAATCCTCTGACAATGGTTATAGTGACTCACAGTATTGAAGAAGCAGTTTTCCTGGGACAGAAGATAATAGTGATGGGTAAGGCGAAGATTAAGAAGGTGCTTGACAATCCGTACTTTGGAGATGAAGAGCTTCGCAGCAGGATGGAGTATTACAGTGTATGCCTTGAGGTAAGAAAATGGATGGATAGGGATGAGTAGAATGAAGAGAAGCCTTTATGGAACATTAATGATTTTCATATTCTGGTACATATTGCATTTGCTGCTTCAATCAGCAGTAATACCGAACCCGGCAGAAACAGTGATCTCCTTCATAAGTCTGCTGCCGAAGGTATTGCTGCCTCATATGATGGCAAGCCTGGGCAGAATAGTAATAGCAGTGGTTTTTTCTCTGCTTATCGGGCTGCCAATTGGTCTGTGGACCGGTATGAATGATAAGGCTGACAGGCTTATTACGCCGGTAGTGTATATTCTGTACCCTATACCCAAAATTGCATTCCTACCCGTACTGATGATTCTTTTTGGACTTGGAAACACACCAAAAATAGTACTTATTTCTATAATAGTGGTATTCCAGATAATAGTAACAACCAGAGACGGCGTGAAGGAATTGGGGAAAGAGTATTTTTATTCCGCACGATCCCTGGGTATGAACAGCCGCCAGTTATATGAGCATCTTATTCTCCCGGCTCTGATGCCCAAGATCATAACAGCGCTGAGACTGACAGTAGGAACCAGTATAGCTGTACTTTTCTTCAGTGAGAATTTTGCAGCCAGATACGGTATCGGTTACTTTATAATGAACAGCTGGGCGGTAGTGAATTATATAGAAATGTTCAGCGGAATACTGGCATTGAGCATAATGGGATTACTGCTTTTCAAGGTGATCGATATTGCCGAGAACAGATATTGTTCATGGATGAAAGCAGGTAAAGATGATATCATGAGAGATGCAGCATATGAGTGATAATTCGGACAAATTAATATATTTAAAATTGTTTGACTATCGGAGAATTATATTATATTATTTACTATAGGAACTATAGATAAAGAAACTGTAATTATCAGACTACAGTTATAATTCATATGCAGCATTATTTTTTGTTTTGTTTTATGAGTGTGAAAATAAAGATTGTGCAATATTTAGTGATTCTAAGCCGCAGGTTGTATCCATGGGGGGTATACTGTATCTTAGTTTTTTTTATACTGTTTATATTCCAGAATATCTATAAACAGTAATAATATAGAATAAAAGCGGGGGGTGGCTGAAGAAAGGAAACAGCAGCATATATTATGATAGCTCGAATGGGGAAGGGCTATATAATGATCAGTTTGTAAAATGAGAAGGAGGAATATTATGAAAAAGGTGTTATCCTTGACTCTGATACTTGTTATGGCATTATCCCTGGCACTTACAGGGTGTGCGCCTAAGGAAGAGGCTCCGGCTCCCGGTGGAGAACAGCCTGCTGCTCCTGCAGAAGGCGACGTTATAAAGATAGGTGTATTTGAGCCTTTGACCGGTGCTAATGCTGCCGGCGGCGAGCTTGAATTGGAAGGTATAAAGCTTGCCAACAAGATGTATCCGGAAGTACTCGGCAAGAAGGTTGAACTTGTTATAGTTGACAATAAGTCAGACAAGGTTGAAGCTGCTACAGCTGCAGCAAGACTGGTTGAAAAAGAGAAAGTTTCAGCAATCATTGGAAGCTGGGGAAGCTCACTTGCAATGGCAGCTGGAGATATAGTAAGAAATGCAAAGGTTCCTGCAATGGGAACATCCTGCACAAACCCTCTGGTTACACAGGGTAATGATTACTACTTCAGAGTATGTTTCATTGACTCATTCCAGGGAACTGTTATGTCAAACTATGCTTTCAATAAGCTTGGCGCAAAGAAAGCTGCTATAGTTCAGGAAGTATCCAATGACTATGCAGTAGGTCTTACAAAGTTCTTCACAGACAACTTCAAGAAGCTTACTGGCGATGACAATAGTATAGTTGCAGTTGCCAACTACAATACAGGTGACCAGGACTTCACAGCACAGCTTACAAACATTAAAGCTCAGAATCCTGACGTTATATTCGCTCCTGGTAACTTTACAGAATCCGCTTTAGTTATAAAGCAGGCAAGACAGCTTGGAATAAAGGCTCCGTTTATCGGCGCAGACACTTATGAGACTCCTGAATTCATAGAAATCGGTGGAGATGCTGTTGAAGATGTTGCATTCTCAACATTCTTTGCATCAGAAAAACCTATAACTACTGAATCAACAACATTCCTGGATGCTTACAAGGCTGAATATCCCGGAAAAGAGCCTGCAGCAGTTACAGCTCTTGGTTATGATGCTTATCTCATACTTATAAAGGCTATCGAATCAGCTGGAGCAGCTGACTCCGCAAGCATACACAAAGCATTACTTGAGACAAAGGATTTCCAAGGTGCAGCAGGTGTTGTTAACTTTGACGAAAACAGAAACGCAATAAAGAGTGCTGTTATTAAGTCAATTAAAGACGGCAAATTCACATTCCAGGATGTAGTAGAACCATAAAATACAAAACAGATTAACCTTCCCCATGTATGTAAAAATAAAGAGTATAGTAAAATGCATTTCCTCCCCTAAAGGGAGGAAGTGCGTTTTATAACAGGTTTTAACTAATATTGGATGTATAGGAATTTTTTTATGCCCTAATAATACAAGCATAAAGAGGCAGTTTTAGTACAAATTTTACTTAGGTGGTGTATATATGACATTGGAAATGTTCTTGCAGCATTTGTCTAATGGTATATCACTGGGAAGCCTTTATGCTCTCATTGCCATAGGCTATACGATGGTTTACGGTATATTGAGGCTGATAAACTTCGCTCACGGTGACATATTCATGATGGCTGTATACTTTTCTTTCTTTGGGGTTGTGACCTTTGGAATGCCATGGTACGTATCATTCGTAGTCGCCATAGCTCTGACGGGAGTATTGGGTATCACAGTTGAGACACTTGCTTACAGACCGATAAGGGAAGCTCCCCGTATCTCAATACTGATTTCTTCGATAGGTGCTTCTTACCTGTTGGAAAATCTGGCTATCGTAATATACGGCGGCAGGCCCAAGACCTTTCCGCAGATAGCCATGTTTACGGATATGGTACAGATAGGGAATATTCACATTCAGAAGCTGACATTCCTGATCCCTATTGTCACAGTAGTCCTTCTGATTGCACTTATGTATTTGGTTAATAAGACTAAGAGCGGTATGGCTATGAGGGCCGTATCAAAGGACATTGAAACTGCAAGGATAATGGGTATTGATGTTAACAAGACAATCTCATTCACCTTTGGGATAGGCTCATTACTGGCAGCTGTAGGAGGTATAATGTGGGGGCTAAAGTTCCCGAGCATATTGCCTCTTATGGGGGTAATGCCAGGCATTAAGTGCTTTATAGCAGCAGTAATCGGCGGTATCGGCAACATCCAGGGTGCGGTAGTCGGCGGCTTCATCCTTGGAATAGGCGAAATCCTTCTGGTAGCATTTCTTCCGGAGCTTTCCGGCTACAGAGATGCCTTCGCCTTCATACTACTTATTGTAATACTCCTCTTTAGGCCTACCGGCATAATGGGAGAAAAAATATCGGAGAAGGTGTAACTATGAAGAGGAATACTATTTTAACAATAGCCGCCATAATTGCTTTATGTATATTCGTATATATCGCCGATAGCACTTTTGACTCATATATATTAAGAATACTGAATCTGTGTGCAATCTACACAGTACTGGGACTCAGCATGAACCTTATAAACGGTTTTACAGGATTGTTCTCTCTGGGACATGCAGGCTTTATGGCTGTAGGTGCTTATACGACAGCACTGCTGACTATGCCTCTTGCTACCAAGGAAATGAACTTCTTCCTGGTACCGCTTATTTCTCCTTTGAATAAGATTGTATTGCCTTTCCTGCCATCGCTGCTTATAGCGGGTTTGCTTTCAGCATTTGTGGCTTTCCTGATAGGAGCACCGGTACTGAGGCTAAAAGGAGACTACCTTGCCATTGCTACTCTCGGTTTCTCCGAGATAATTAGGGTTGTATTTACAAACACACAGAATATCACTAACGGAGCACTGGGACTTAAGGGAATTCCGGCAACAACAAATCTTTGGTGGAGTTATGGAACAGCACTGGTCACGATTTTCGTGCTGGTATCACTGATAAACAGCAGCTATGGAAGAGCTTTCAAAGCAATAAGAGAGGACGAGATCGCTGCTGAGAGCATGGGAGTAAGCTTATTTAAGCACAAAGTACTTTCCTTTATGATAGGAGCATTCTTTGCTGGAGTGGGCGGAGGCCTTCTTGGTAATCTTATTGGAGCGGTGGATCCGCTTATGTTCAGATTCTTCCTTACCTACAACATACTCCTTATCATAGTACTTGGAGGAATGGGCAGCATCACAGGTTCTATAATATCAGCCTTTGTGATCACCATAGCACAAGAGGTGCTTAGATTCCTTGATGAGCCGATGTTCCCAGGAATACCTGCGCTGCCTGGGCTTAGAATGGTTGTATTCTCCATATTGCTTATGGTCGTAGTTCTTTTCTTCAGGAACGGACTTATGGGCACAAGGGAATTCAGCTGGGATAAGCTTATAGGATTATTTTCAAAGAAACCTCTTGCAAAAGGAGGTAACAAATAATGAATTTACTAAAAACAGATAATATTACAATGCAGTTCGGAGGTCTGACTGCAGTTAAGGATTTCAACTTGGAGCTGAATAAAGGTGAGATAGTGGCACTTATTGGACCCAATGGGGCAGGAAAGACAACTGCCTTCAACATGATAACAGGGGTTTACACACCTACCAAAGGGAAGGTGCTGTTTAATGAAAAAAGTATCGTTGATGGAAAAGAGGATTATAAGGAGAAGGATATCACAGGTCTGAGACCTGACCAGATAACAGGACTCGGCATCGCCAGGACCTTCCAGAACATAAGGCTTTTCAAAGATCTGAGTGTTCTTGATAATGTACTGATAGCCAATCATCTTCGTATCAAATCAAATATCCTTGAAGCCATATTGAAGCTTCCGGGATACAAGAGAGAAGAAAAGCAGATGATTGAAAAGACCATGAACCTTCTGGAAAAGGTGGGTTTGGCAGACCTTCAGGACGAAAAATCCAGCTCCCTTCCATATGGTAAGCAGAGAAGGCTGGAAATAGCAAGAGCCCTTGCTACAAATCCTACCATCTTACTGCTGGATGAACCCGCAGCAGGAATGAATCCTAAAGAAACTGATGATCTTACTTCGTTTATAAAGCAGATCAGGGATGAATTCGACCTGACAGTATTTATGATAGAGCATCATATGCAGGTTGTAATGGGCATATCAAAGAGGATCTACGTTATGGAGTACGGAATCACCATCGCCCAGGGAAGCCCTTATGAGATTCAGAACAATCAAAGAGTAATAGAAGCGTATCTGGGGGTGGATGAAGATGCTTAAAGTAGACAATCTGGTAGTTGCTTACGGCGGTATCGAAGCCTTAAAGGGTATAAGCCTTGAGGTGGAGGAAGGTAAGATAATAACATTGATAGGCGCAAACGGTGCAGGCAAGAGTACAACACTGAGATCCATAATGGGACTTGTCAAGCCAAAGCAGGGTACAATTACCTATATGGGAAAGAACCTGCTGGAAATGAAGACTCAGGATATGGTAAGCCATGGCATTACCCTGGTTCCTGAAGGAAGAAGGGTATTCCCCAACTTGTCTGTTCTGGAGAACCTTAAGATCGGTGCTTTTGCAAGAAACGATGAAAAGGGTATAAAAGAAGACATGGAATGGGTGTATACTTTGTTTCCAAGACTGCAGGAACGTACATGGCAGCTGGCAGGTACACTGTCAGGGGGCGAACAGCAGATGCTTGCGGTTGGAAGGGCATTGATGTCAAGGCCCAAGCTTATGATGATGGATGAGCCTTCATTAGGTCTTGCACCTCTTATAGTAAAGGATATTTTCAACATCATTAAGGAAGTCAATAAGCAGGGAGTTACAATCCTTCTTATAGAGCAGAATGCAAATGCTGCTCTTCACATTGCCGATACAGGCTATGTAATGGAAACTGGACGCATCACCATGAAGGGCACAGGTGAGGAACTGCTTACAAATCCTGATGTGAAGAAGGCGTATCTGGGAGATACGGCACACTGATCAAAACAGTAGGGAGTGTCGCAATGCTGATGAATAAGCAGCTTGCGATGCTCCTTTTTCATATATGTAGAAAAATGCGACGCAGTCGCATTTTCAGTTGCGAGATGCAGGCACAGGGTCATGTCTCAGGGGTCCTGTTGCGAGTTTCGGGTGTTTATGCAGGGGCAGGTTTCCATGCCTGCCCTGAAGAATGTGCAAGATGCGGACGGCCAATGGCCGTCCCTACGGATTGCCATTATTATACTGTAGGGGCGCGCATTGCGCGTCCGTTTGTTGCGCATCATTCTATTTATTATTCAACAATCCTTTATTTTATCTACAAACCTTGACTTCTTATGTATACTTTACTATAATGATTACGAATCAACAGAAAGGTAAGGTATTAAGAACATGAGGAATATATTCTAATTTGGAACAACTATATAATCTGCACAAAACATCCTTGATTCAGGGATTTGTTGTGCTGTTCAATTGGTTCCGGTTGGGATATGTATTCCTATGATTACAGATATAAGAATAATGGTATGCTTGGCTGCTGCGGGTGGTTTTTATCATGCGGAGCTGCTTTCATATGGTTATATATCCTCTCCGGAATGACAGGAGGGGTCTTTTTATGCTAATGTTGGAAATCCGTAATCTAAAAAAATATTATGGTGACAGGCTCATATTGGATATTAAGGACTTCAAGGCGTATTACGGAGAAAGGATAGGCGTAGTAGGGGCAAATGGTGCCGGTAAGACAACGCTCCTTGATACAATTGCAGGGAGGAATATCCCTGATGAAGGTGCTTTGAAGCATTATGGAGCGATTTCATATATAACACAGCTTGAACTTGAAGAGGCAGAAAAAATAGACAGCCGTATGGCAAAGGAGTTCGGTCTGGACTTTGAGAGTCTTGATACGGCAAGCGGTGGAGAAAGAACGAGGTTCAAAATTGTCAGTGGTTTGTCTGCTAACAGCAATATTCTTCTGGCTGATGAGCCTACCTCGAATTTGGATATCCGTGGGATAGAGCTATTGGAGGAAAAGCTTGGGGGTTATGAAGGACTGTTGATAATGGTATCTCATGACAGAGAGCTTCTGGATAAGCTTTGCAACAAGATAATAGAAGTGGAGAATGGAGAGCTGAAGCAATACAACGGAGGTTATTCACAGTACAGGGAGCAGAAAGCGCTGGAGCTTGAAAGGGCACAGTTCGAATATGAACAATATGTAGCTAAGAAGCAAGCTCTGGAAGCAGCAATAAGTGAAAAGAAAGGCAGAGTTGCATCCATGAAGAAGACCCCATCACGTATGGGGAATTCGGAAGCACGGCTTCATAAGATGGGGAATCAGAAGGCCAAAGCCAACCTCAGTAAAGATATCAAAGCAATGGAAACAAGGATCAGCAAGCTTGAGGTGAAGGAAAAACCTAAGGAGCATCAGCAGACTAAAATTGATATTCAAAACAATCAGAAGCCAATAAGCAGGGTATTGGTATCGGGCAAAGGCATAACAAAGTCTTTTGGAAGAAAGGAATTATTCAGGGATGCTGAATTTGAAGTATTAAACGGCTCAAGAACAGCGCTACTCGGAGGGAACGGCACAGGCAAGTCGACGCTGCTTAAGATGATAATTGAGGGAAATGACTCTATAAAGCTGGCAAATGGAGTGAAGTTGGGCTACTTCAGCCAGAGCACCGATATACTGGAAGATGAGTCCAGCATACTTGATAATGTAATGAAAGACAGTGTATATCCTGAATATTTTGCAAGGACAATGCTGGCAAGGCTGCTTTTCAGGCGGGATGAGGTATACAAGCAGGTAAGCAGGCTGAGCGGAGGAGAAAGAGTGAGGACCTGCTTTGCTAAAATATTTTGTTCTGATGCCAATGTGATAGTACTTGACGAGCCAACCAACTTTCTTGATATATACTCCATGGAGGCGGTGGAGAATGCGCTTAAGCTGTATGAAGGCACATTACTCTTCGTATCCCATGACAGAAAGCTGATAGACAGTGCAGCAGACAGGCTGATATTCATTGAGGATTGCAAGCTCAATACCTTTGAAGGGAGCTATAAGGAATATGGTGAATTTAAAAAGAATGCAGAAACCTCCGAAGGTATGGAATTACAAAAACAGAAGCTCCTGCTTGAAACCAGGATGTCCGAACTGATAAGCAGATTGTCCGCGCCGGGTAAAAATGATGATGTCCAGCAGCTGGATACGGAGTACAAAAAAATACTTGCTGAGTTGAGGAAGCTGAAGTCCCAAAGCTGATACAGGCTAAAATATTACTGGAAAAGGGCATGTCCATGGAATATAATTATAACTATAAAGAGTCTGTTATATTGAAAAGTACGGTCTGGGGGTCATAGCTTGGATGTAATAATAGCACTTGGGAGTATATTCATACTTCTTATGCTCAGTGTATACAAGGGGATAGACATTTTTTATCCCCTTTTTGCTGGTCTCATAGTGTTCATAATAATTGCACATAGAAGAGGGTTCAAGTTGAAAGCCCTGCTGGGAATGATAGTCAAGGGTTCTAAAAAGTCGATGCTCATAATCAGCATAATGCTGTTGATTGGTGCCATTACTGCCGTATGGAGAGCTTCCGGCACAGTTGCATATATTGTGTACTACGGCATAAGGTTTATGAATCCGGACTATTTCATATTGTATGCCTTTGTCCTGTCCAGCATTGTATCCTTCCTTCTGGGTACCTCTCTGGGAACAGTGGGGACTATTGGAATGATCCTAATGGTGATGGTCAAGGGTGGAGATATGAATATAAATATGGTAGCAGGTGCGATAATAGCAGGGTCGTATTTCGGCGACCGATGCTCCCCTATGTCTTCCAGCGCCAATCTGGTTGCCACTATTACAGATACAGATCTTTACACCAATGTTAAGAATATGTTTAAGACCTCCGCAATACCTTTTATTGCCGCTATCATCATCTACGGGGTACTGTCCTTCCGCAACCCTCTGAGGCTTGGTGAAAGCCAGATAAGCTCCGAAATCCTAAGAACCTTTAATATGAGCTGGGTTGTAGTAGTACCGGCAGTTATAATACTGGTGCTTGCTGCTTTTAAGGTTGAAGTCAAGCTTTCTATGCTTATAAGCATTGTAAGCGGAACGATCATAGCAGTATTGGCCCAGAAAGAGTCAATAACTGATATGTTGAGATATATTGCATTAGGCTACAGAATGGAGGAGCAAAGCTTCCTGAGTGAAATAATCATGGGAGGCGGGGTTGCATCAATGCTGAAGGTGACTATCATCATATTGATAGCTTTTGCATTGTCAGGGATCTTTGAGGGTACATCCCTGCTTGTTGATGTAGAGAAGTGGATATTTAGACTGGGTGGAAAAACCGGAGTATTTGCAGCTATGATAATAACAAGCATAATGGCAAGCTCTTTCGGCTGCAGCCAGACCCTTGCAGTAATGCTTACATATCAGCTGGTCAGAAACATGTATGATAATGCAGGAATAGACAAGTACGAGCTTGCCGTTGATATGGAGAACACAGCAATAGTAATATCCGCTTTGATACCGTGGAATATTGCCGGGGCTGTGCCCGCAGCGGCGCTTACAGCAGACAGCAGCTATATTGTTTACGCGTTCTATTTGTATCTGCTGCCTCTTATAATTCTTGCAGCAAAGAAGTTGAAATTGAAAACCTGCATAAAGTAATATGAACTCATTGCAGATCACATGGAGGAATATACTTTGGATATTATACTAAATTCGCTACAGGGAGTTTTGAGTATTGTCATAATGATAGGCCTCGGGTATTTTCTGACTCGAAGGGGCTTGTTTGACGAAAACGTATCAAAGCTTTTCACAAAACTGGTAGTTAACGTTTCCCTTCCCCCCATGATGGTTTATAATCTTGTTACGGTTTTTGACAGGGAAAAGCTCTACAGTGCCGGTAAAGGTATAATAATACCCTTTGCCTCCATGCTTATATGCTATGCAGTGGCTATACTGATATCAAAGCTGATAAAGGTGGAGCCTGAACGAAAAGGCATCTTTCATACCACGTTTTTTGTTTCCAATACAATATTCATGGGGATGCCTGTCAATATTGCACTTTTTGGTGAGCAGAGCACACCCTTTGTATTGTTTTATTACGCTGCAAATACAAGCTTATTCTGGACTATTGGAATATATGCCATATCTAGAGACAAAAAGGATTGTCAGGATAAGATATTCAGCAGGAATACCCTGAAACGGATATTCTCTCCTCCTCTCCTGGGCTTTCTGGCGGGATTGATGCTTATCATAACGGGAATCCCACTTCCGGGCTTTATCTTGGACAGCTGTAAATATATGGGAAATCTTACTACTCCGCTGTCATTGCTTTTCATAGGGATCACTTTCAGTACTATAAATATGAAAGACATCAGGCTTGATAAGGACATGGCAGCTATGATATTCGGGCGCTTTGTACTTTCACCCCTTGTTGTCTATGCATTGACCCTTGTAATACCCATCCCCAGCCTGATGGCCAAGGTTTTTATCATACAATCGGCTATGCCTGTCATTACACAGGCAGCAATAACAGCCAGAGCCTATGATGCCGATTACCGTTATGCAACGGTTATGGTCACTGTATCAACAATTCTGAGTGTTTTGTTCATACCTGTTTATATGGTATTAATGAGAGGGATTTAGATGCCTGGAATTTAAGGCTTTGTATATATCGTCGATGGTTTCCCTTTTTACCTGTTCTTTAATATCGAGTACCTGATTGACAACACTTATTACCTTCTCAATGGTGAAGGGTTTGAGAACATAGTTGAGAGCACCGCACTGCATTGCTTCCAATATAGTCTTGTTGCTGTTGGCACAACTGACTACAACGATTCTGGCATTGGGAAACTCACCTTTTATTTTTCTCAGGGCATCCACTCCGTTCATTAAAGGCATTGTAATATCGAGAGTAACCAAGTCGGGCAAATGATTCTTATATTCCTTGTATGCCTGGATACCGTTAGAGGCTTCTGCTACAACGGTATGACCTGTACCTGAAAGGATGGTTCTGAGGTTTCTTCTCATTATATGTGCATCATCTACAATCAAAATTCGAGACATTTGATCCTCCTAATATTTCATATCCATAAAATACCATTTTTTCATACCACTTAGTATTATAATAGCCGGAAGTATTTTTTACAACTGATTTTGAAAAAAATGTGAAGATTTTATGAAGTTTTATTTATATGTTTGGAATAAGAATATATGCATTAGACGGAATAATAAATTATCAACATAAGGAGATATTAATGAAGGACAAATGACTATTCCTGTGGAATAGTTGAAGTCAAAGGATTATGTTGATGGATGTATGATTTTTTAGCAAAGAGAGGTTGATTTTATTGATGCGCAGAGTAAGGCGATTAAGCATTTTGGTTTTAGTTCTCATCATATGCGTTTCGATTCTGGGAGGCTGCTCCCTTAAGGATCGGGAGCCTACGAAAATACCTGTACCGGCAACAGTAGTATCTCCCATTGAAAGATCGGCAGGTATTAACAGATATGATATAGATGCAGTGCTAGATACCGTGAATAAGGTGCTGACAGCAGAACAGCAGGTGGAATATGTCAATAATGAGGATGTGGATCTTTCGGAGCTGTATTTCCATGTTTATACGAATGCCTTCAAAAATAAGGATACTGCCCCTTTTCTGTTTGATGATTTTTCCAGAGCTTATGAGAGAGGTTTTCAGCCGGGGTATACGGATATAGCAGCTGTTGAGCTAGTTGGAGGTCAGAACCGGCAGACTCTTGAATATAATCTGCAGGGAGAAGGGGATACAATTCTCAGGATTAAGTTGTCAGAGCCTTTGAAACCAGGAGACAGTGCTGATCTCCGGCTCAGCTACAAGGTCGTGATTCCTCCTGCAGGGGAAAGGTTCGGCTATGGAGAGGGCAATATCAATATGGGAAACTGGTATCCGGTAGCAGCGGTATATGATGATGAAGGCTGGAATCTGGATAAGTACTTTCCCGTGGGGGACCCCTTCTACAGCGATACTTCGGATTATATAGTGAGGATAAAGACTCCAAAGGAATATACCATAGCAGCATCGGGGATGCTGGTGGAGGAGAAGTTGGAAGGCGACTTCAAGCAATGGGAGTTCAAGGCTGAGAATATGAGAGACTTTGCATTCATTGCCAGCGACAGGTTCCAGATGGCTGAAGATAAGGTAGGAGATATCGTTGTAAAGTCATATTATTACAAAGGGCATGAAGCTAAAGGCAAGCTTGCACTGGAATATGGGAGAAAGTCAATAGAAATATTTAATAACAGTTTTGGCAAGTATCCATATCCCACATATTCAGTGGTGGAAACCGAATTTCCCAGCGGGATGGAATATCCGGGTCTTGTATATATAAACAAGAATTACTATGAAAACGATAATTACAGAGATGCCCTTCTGTATACCACTGTCCATGAGACGGCTCATCAGTGGTGGTACGGTGTAGTTGGCAACGATCAGATAGACGAGGCATGGTTGGATGAAGGTTTTGCAACCTACTCAGAGGGTGTTTTTACAGAAATGGAATACGGCAGGGATAACGGAAAGTATTACTATGAATATCTGGAGGAAAGTGCAAAGACGGATATAGCGACAAGGGCTTATGATGGTGTGATACTGAAACCCTTGAGCAGATACGCAAACTGGGATGATTACGGCCCGGCAGTATACACAGGAGGAGCCGTACTTCTGAATGAAATACGTAAACAGGTGGGAGACGAAGATTTCTTCAGGATACTTCAGACATATTATCATGAGTACTCCTTTAGAATAGCTACCACAGAGGATTTTCTGGAGATTTGTGAACAGGTAAGCGGCAAGGAATTTGACGATCTCTTCCATAAGCATCTTAGCAGCGTGAAATAGAATGATGCGTCATAGACGCATCATTGTTGCGGGGTCTGAGTTACGAGTTACGGGTGATGTAAGAAGTGCTTCAAAGCCTTGCTTGAACACTCGAAACTCGCAACAGGACCCTTGAGACATGCCCCTATGCCTGCATCCCGTAACTGAAAAATGCGACATCGTCGCATTTT
>JAWLHF010000005.1:0-51939 GCA_041690515.1 Clostridiaceae bacterium
AAGCAGGGCTTAGGTGGATGTTTTTTGCCTTCATGAAACAACGAAAATATCTCATTATTTCTTATCCTCAATACTTGACATTACACCACTGGACTAACTGCTAACTCATTCAAGAATTATCATTGGTTTACATAAATTATTTCAAATAAATGTTTGCAGCCTTATGTACCATTTCTTCGTATATGCTTACAAGTTTGTCCTCTAAAGCATCCTTTTCAGGATCAACAATATTAGCTTCCCTTTCAAACCATTCAACAATTGATTTCAGCCCTTCATTTAATGATATATTCGCTGTAAATTCCGGGGCATCTCTTTTAATCTTTGAGTTGTCAAATAACCCAGCATAAGTTTTTTCAAAATACAGATGATTACACAAATTTGGTGCAGCTTTATAAAGGACTTCCGAGGGCAAATGTATAATGTTAGGCTCTTTTCCTACTATATTTCCGAACTCTATATATAAGTCCTCCCATATATGTCTATCCTCATTTGTTATATGATAATCTTGTCCATAGGTTTTTTTATTTCCAACTACTGCAGCGAAACCTCTGGCTAGATCCGGTGCAAATGTAAAACTCCATGATGTACTTCCGTCACCAAACATTACTAGTGGTTTACCCTTTTTTATTCTGTCAACTATTCCATAGTTCTGCCTGAGTATTCCGATATTTGCTGCTCCAATACCGAATGTCAACGACGGTCTTATTATTGTTATAGGCAGTCCTTCTTCTTTGATTACCTTATGAAGGTATCTTTCCATCTCAGCTTTATGAAAAGAATATGTAAATTCAGGATTGTCCCATAACTCTTCAGCTGCTTCAATTGTCGGGACAGTATTATATGGTCTTTTATATGCTGCTACACTGGAGGTTATAATTATTTGTTCTACATTATCTTTGAAAGCCCTCACAGTAGACATAGCATCCTCTTTGTTAAAACTAAGCATATCTATTACTACATCAAATTTTCTTTTTTGCATTAAAGACTCAAATTCATCACGATTTAACCTATCTCCAACTAACTGTTTAACATTTCCAGGAAAATAGAGATTTCTTTTCCCCCTGTTAAATACAGTTACATTATGACATTTTTTTTGTAATTGATTTACAATTTCTCTGCTTATTACACCGGTTCCCCCTAGAATTAGAACTTCCATATCTTCTCCTTTAATTAACTCAAAATATCTACTTATATATTTGGATAAGCCATCTCAAATTTATCTTTCATTAAATTATCTTTCGTATCCTATGCTATATACCCAGCATAATTTATCTCTATATCTTGATTGTTCTTGATAAAATTGTTATCAATGAAATAATATGCTGTATTAATTGAACAAATCCGTATAAAACAATCCTATTGTTAGAGGCCTGCGAAAACAGACCTCTGCTATCCAGTAAGGATTGGTTTTTAAAAAAGCGCCCCTAGTATATAAATGCTTCAATTCTATATCTTTGCTGACTTGTAACCAAAGCTTCTTTCCATAAAATCTAGTACTATCGTGTTGCGAGAACAGCCTCTTATTATGGCATAAAGAGATTGGGCAGGAAGAGTGAAACTGCTGGAACATAGGTAATAATTAGTATGGCGATAGCCATCATAATGTAGAATGGTACCATTGCTCTTGATAATTGACCAATACTCCTTCCGGAAATTGCAGTTCCAATAAACAATGTATTCCCAACAGGCGGAGTAATTAACCCCATTCCAAGGTTAAGAATCATTATTGTACAAAATTGTACCGGATCCATACCCAAACCAATTGTTACCGGGAGCAGGATAGGTGTAAGAATCAAAATTAATGCAGCCATATCCATAAACATTCCACATATGATTAATAAGAGATTAATCATAAGCAGGATTATATATTTATTGTCAGTAATGCTTAGCATCCATTCAGAAATAAGCTGTGGAATGTGTAAATATGCAACCAGCCAGCTAAACATAGCTGAAGCACCTGTTAAAATCAAAATTATTGAAATAGTCTTTAAGGCAGATGACAAAATCTCCGGTATATCCTTAAATTTTATCTGCTTGTAAACAAATATCCCAATTATCAGGGAATAAATAACCGCAACAGCTGCAGCTTCAGTTGCAGTGAAGACTCCGCCTATAACACCAACAACAACAATTAGAACCGTACCCAGTCCCGGAAGTGCCTTCAGAAATGCGTTCCCGGCACGTCTAGGACAGAATTTATCACCCTTAGGATAGTTACGCTTTATAGATACTATATAGCAATATATCCCTAATACAACTGCAAGAATAATTCCAGGAACAATACCTCCCATAAATAGTCGTGCAATGGAAACATTTCCCGCTGCCATTGCAAACAGCACCATATTATGACTCGGTGGTATCAACATGCCTTCAACCGAACTTGCCATTGTCACACTGGTTGAAAAATCTCTATCATAACCGTCTTTTTCCATAGCGGGAACCATCATAGCTCCTACTGAAGCAGTATCTGCTGCAGAAGAACCTTGAATAGAACCGAAAAATAGACTGGCAACAATATTTACCTGGGCAAGACTGCCCCGTATCCACCCTACAAGGCTTTGAGACAGCTCTACCAACTTCTCTGTTATCCCACCTCTCATCATAATTTCACCAGCAATGATAAAAAATGGTACTGCCATCAAAGAGTAAACATTAATTCCTTTAACTAATGCCTGTGCCATTGTTTCTAATGGAATTCCAATAAAATAAGCTGTTAAAAAGGAAGCTGCCATAACAGAAATACTAATATGCACCCCCACTGCAATCAGAAAAAGAAATGTACCAACAAGTATCATTATTGCACTACTTGCTTCCAATAATCTCACCTATCCTTCCTATAGCCGCTATAAGCATAAATACTCCCGTTATTGGCTCAACAATATACATTAACTTCATTGGAAGTCTGGAACCCGGCAACACATTTTTCCCTGTAAGCTCAACTAAACTTATACTATATTTTATAAGTACCAGCAAGACAACACAAACAATGATATGTACAATCACTTCTAAAACTTTCATTACCTTAGGAGGCAAAACCAAATCCCATAGTTTTATTCGAATATGAAGATCCTCTTTCATTGCGGTAGTAGCACTAAAAAAAGCTATCCAAACCATGCATAAAAGAGCTACTTCATCGCCCCATCTTGGTGAATTACTAAAAACATATCGCATCACAACCATATATGCTACAACGCAAATCATTGTAATAACTAATGTAATACTTATGGCATTAATACTCTTAAAAAAACCATTATAAACCTTTCTAATCATTGCCATACATCCTTTCAATAGCCTGACACTTCTACAAATTTGAGCGGAAGTCCAGCGTAGAGCTGGCCTTCCTCTCAAATTTACTAATACAATATTGTTATTTTAATGCGTTAATTTCTTCAATTAGATCTTCATAACCTTCACTGTATTTTTTTATTAATGGTTGCACAGCTTCTACCCATTTTTCTCTATCTTCAAGCTCAGTTACTTCAAAACCAAGCTCTTTAGATTTTGCTATAATTTCATTTTCATGGTTAGCTGCATATACATCATGTTCTACCATTGCTTCTGCCCAGCTATCGATAATCAACTGCTGATCTTCCGGAGAATAGTTTACCCAGTTTTTTGCAGAGAAGACTACTGGGTTGGGGTTGTATACCATTTCATTCCTAACAAAGTAAGGAGCTACTTCATACATTTTATTATTTACATAAGAGTCAAGTGAATTTGTCGCACCATTAATAACTCCTGTAGAAAGACCGGTATACACTTCACTAAAAGCAAGAGGAGTTGGGTTCATACCAAGTGCTTGCTTAGCATCTAGGAAAATGGAAGCTTCAAGGCTTCTAAGTTTCAAATTTTTTACATCTTCAAGTTTTGTAATTCTTCTGTCAGAAAAAATACTTCTGCCTGAGTCAACTAACCATCCAATCCCAACAAATCCTACATTAGCGTCTGTAACATCTTGTGCTAATCGTTTTCCAATTTCGCCATGAAGAACTTTTTCGGCGTGTTTTTTGTTTGCAAACAGGTAAGGCAATCCTGCTATTTTCATGCTGTCAACACCGAAATCGTAAACAACAGATGCATCACTTCTATACATATCAAGTGAACCCAGCTGTATCTGCTGCATACATTCTCCACCGCTGCCCATCATTGCATTTGGATATATTTCAACTTTGATTCTTCCATCTGTTTTTTCCTCTAATATTTCACCGAATCTTTTTATGTACATAACAATACCAGTAGTTTCAGGTTGGCTGTCAGCAAATTTAATTACATGCTTTTTTGCTTCTTCTACTTCCTTAACTTCATTTTCCTTAACTTCGCTGCTTGTTGGTGTTTTAGCGGAACATCCAGACGCTACCATTGAAAAAGCAAGTACTAGAGCTAACACTAAAATTAAACTTCTTTTCATTTTAATTTTCCCCCTTGATTTTTTTCAACAATTGACTGTAGTACATGATATTCTCGGAAATCAGTGTCTTAATTTTTCCTCCGGCTCTCACCCCCTTATTGTGTTTGCCAACTAATCAGCCAGCACTTATAATAATGGTCCTTTTATTGAGTATAGCCTTCTATAATTGTTTTCTATAGCAGCATCTATTAATGACTTAATTTGAACCACTACTTAGTGCTCTCCTTCAGCTTGCTTGTAGTATCCCTTACAACAACTTTTACAGGTAATTCTGGGACTCTTACTTTTTTATTCTCAATAAGACTAATTAGTTTTTTAACTGAATTCTTTCCTTTATCAAAAATTGGCTGCTGTACTGTTGTTAACCCAAAATTGCTAGCAAGATCGATATCATCAAAGCCTACTACTGAAACATCCTCAGGTACTTTCTTCCCTTTGCTTGTGATGGCATCAATAGCTCCTATAGCAATCATATCACTGCAAGCAAATACTGCAGTTGGAAGTGTTTCGAAAGAATTCATTGTTTTGTAACCAGTTTCAAAAGTAGGTGTACCTTCTCTAATTAGTGAGTCATCTATTGGAACTCCGTATTCTTTCATCGCATCCTTATAACCTTTGAGACGTTCCTTATTAGCCATTAATGAACTAAAGCTACTTATAAAAGCTATTCTCTTATGCCCTAAAGATAATAAATATTCTACAGCCATCTTAGCGCCTTGATAGTTATTTATGTCCACACTGTTTGATTTATAATTATCAGGTAACTCAGTAGTACTAACAAAAGGGATATTATATTGATAAAATTCGTCTAATAGATTCATATGGTTTACACCTGCACTTAAGAGGATAAATCCTTCAATCATATAATTATTAAAAAGATCAATGTATTCATTCTCTTTTGCATAACAAAACATTAATTGATATCCTAGTTTGTTAATCTCTGTAGTAATACCATGTAAAACTCTTAGATAATAGGGGTTAATAAATATATATTCCGTCCCTTGAAGAGCAATCAGTCCAATTATTTTACTGTGCTTTTTTGAAATTGCAGTGGCAAGAGCATTGGGTTTAAATTTATATTGTTTTATAATTGACAAGATTCTATCTTTTGTCTCGCCACTAACATCAGGTTTATTATTCAAAACCCGTGAAACTGTTGTTTTTGAAACATTTGCTAAACTGGCAATTTCTGAAATTGTTAAGTTTTTCATTGCAGCATCCTCTTTTTTAATTTCGTTTTAAAATTTCCGAAATCGATACCGTAACCGGTTTCGTAATTAATATTATATTACACAATTAAAAAATCATTGTCAAGTATTTCCCTCGTTTGTCAGATTATAAATATACTTCGAAATGTCCTACTAGGCAATTTGCCTTTACACCTCTGAATTCTTTGCAATACAGGTTGGATATGTAAGGAGCAGGAAATGTTGGACAGAATGGATATAATGAAAAAAAGTAAAAGAACCTTCTCTTTTACTTTTCTTTTTGCTTCTACATTACAGGTGATGTAAGAAGCGGATTCTGCTTCAATATACGGGCTAATATGTTCAGCCCCTTTATCAGCTGCTCGTCATTCTTTACTGCACCCAGTGAAATTCTCACTGCATTTGGTGGTTGTTGGTTTCCTACATAGAACTCGTATGCCGGTATTACTCTTACCTTATTCAGTAGAGCGATGTTTTCAAGATCTGCACTGGACCACCCTTCAGGAAGGTTAAGCCATAAAAACATACTGCTTTCATTGGCGTGAAATGAAAAGCCCTTAAGTATATCCTCTGCAAGCCGGAGTCTATGAGCAAGTACCTGTCTTTTTTTATTTATTATTTCTGCAGCAGCGCCGCTTTCAATTAAACGAGATGCTATTTCTGAGCTTAACGGAGTAGCCATCCATATAGTACTTGTAACAACCTGAATAAACTTGTATAATAGCTGTTCTGGGACAGCTACATAAGCTATCCTCAGTCCCGGCAGCAATGCTTTTGAAATACCGCATATAAAAATCCCTTTATCAGGCACAAGAGCGCTTAAAGCTGTCCTTTCTGTCGTATTTGTAAAATTATATATATCGTCTTCAATAAGAGTCAGGTCATACCTATGGATTATATCCGCAATAGCCTGTTTTCTATCATCTGACATCACAGTTGCTGTGGGATTTTGCATATTAGGCATAAGATAAATCCCTTTTATTTGATACTTCTTACAGGTGCTTTCAAGGCTATCAGGAATCATACCCTCTGAATCCATTGCTATGGGTTCAAGTCTAATGTTACTGAGCTGGGCTGCGTTCTTGATCCCGGTAAATGTAAGTGAATCCACAGCAATTCTGTCTCCTTGTTCAAAAAGGCCAATAAGGCAGCAGCTAATTGCGTTCATGGCACCCGCGCATATCACAATACGGTTAGAATCTGCTTGTAGTCCATACTGTTTTATCCACTTTGAAGCAGCCTCCCTATGCCTCAGAATTCCTTGACTCGGCACATAGTCAAGCAGTGAATCAAATGAATTGTCTTCAGCAATAGCCTTTAGCATATTTGACAGATTATAACCTTCGATTTTCATCGAACCAACCAGACCAAGGTCTATAATTTCATCATCACTGCCAAGAACCCCTGGGAGACTGATGTCTTTTTTTTCATTTTGCAATACATAGGTTCCTCTCCCGATAGCACCTGAAACAAGCCCTCTTCGTTCAGCTTCCTTGTATGCTCTGGTAATAGTAGTAAGGTTTACTCCTATTGTCTTGGCAAGGGATCGCTGGGGAGGCATTTTTTCACTTGGCTTGAGGATTCCAAGATTAATATCTCTTTCTATTGCATCAGCAATTGCAACATAAAGGACTTTATCTGTATCAATAATTTTGGGATTCCACAATTTTTATCCCTCCAACGCATATTGTATGACATACAATGTTCTATTGACTTCCCCAACAATACAGCTATAATAAGGGTAAATACAGTGTTTGGATTAATCTGCATTATAATAGTTGTTTGCAAATGCATGTCATACAATTATTATATAATGTCCACTTAAGTCATACAATATAAAAAGGGGGCTTTATAGTGAAATTTTTTTATACACGTTTACTACGCTTAATCTGGGGACTTTTTCTATATGCGCTTGGAATAGTAGTTACTCTTAACGCAAGTATAGGATATGCTCCATGGGATGTTTTCCATGTTGGGCTTGTAAAAACCATTGGGGTAAGCATCGGAGCTGCTTCTATCATAACCGGAGTAGCTATAGGAATAATAGCAGTGTTGCTTGGAGAAAAGCTAGGACTTGGTACGATTCTGAATATGTTGCTCATCGGCATATTTCTGGACCTGATTATCAGCATTAACATAATACCCGTATTAAATAACTTACCACTAGGAATTTTTATGTTGATTATAGGGTTGTTTATAATTGCCTTAGCCTCATACTTTTACATTGGATCAGCATTTGGAGCAGGTCCGAGGGACAGTTTAATGGTTGCGCTTACTCGCAAAACAGGCCTGCCAATAGGTGTATGCCGCGGAGCAATTGAGTTTTTAGCAGTATTTGTCGGTTGGAGACTTGGTGGTATGCTTGGAATTGGAACAATTATATCCGCCTTTGCAATAGGCTTTTGTGTTCAGCTGACCTTTAAATTACTTAAGTTTGATGCAACAGAGGTTAACCACGAAACACTGGATCAGACACTTAAAATGCTTTTTAATAATAAAAGAGAGCAGCTTGATGAGGAAGAGACTCCCGGTAATTTTTAATTCAACGGCGCCAAGGAAAGCTCCGAAAAAAGGCCTATTATGCATATGAAAAGAAGCCGCAAATCTGTGGCTTCTTCTATGCTTTTTACCAATCATGTATATCAAATCCTTCATTTGTTACTTAGATTAGGATTAGTGCCAGTGACCTATCATCCCAATTCACCCATACCAAAGCTGATATCTAATGCAGATGCTGATCGAGACAGCTCCGGCGGGATAGCTTGAATCATCAATATGCCTGGCACTTGTTCTTCATTAGTGATGATTGCCGGTATCGTAACACCATTTCGCTATTTCGGCTATAAGCTGGAGTGGCAACGGCTTGTTGTGCGGAAACTGCACTGCGCCTTTGCTTGTTTTGTATTCCGTGAGCCTTTCACTGAAATGCTCAACAGCCTTATCACCGGGGTACAGCCCGATGTGCTTTTTGAATGCCGCAAAGTGGATGATATTTCGCTTACGCCAGTAAGTCGGCATACGCCACGAGATACGCTCTTCCGCATGTGGGAGTGCTTCGCGAATCGTATCCCGCACTTGATTTAACAACGACCGGACCTCCTCCGGTTGTGCAGCAATATAGTCATCAATTGTATTCAGCGTCTCACCGCAGTAATGATCTTGATTTGTGTTTTGGAACTCCCGTCCGTATTTAGGGCATTGCCACATAGTGTATTCCCCTTTCTCTTTTTGTAATAGTCAAAATTACACTTATTTTAAGTGCCCTCCCATTAAATTCCTGTCTGTTTATGAGTTCTATACTATCCTTTATTATTTTTAAAGTCAACAGTGCCAGAGAAAGCTCCAAAAAATAGCCTATAAAAGCAGTAATTTCTCTGGCACTTATTATTTTAAACACACATTATCCTTATCAGTTGGAAATTCCAAGCCTTACCTTCTCCAAGGCCTCCAAATCAAACTTTTTCATCTTTAGGACAGCCTCGGTCACTCTCAGCACTTGTTCCTCAGATACGCCGTAAAGGATCTCTTCCCAGTTTGAGGGCAAAACCTGCCAGGAGAGTCCAAATTGATCCTTGCACCATCCGCAACTCTCTGCTTCGGGCACCGCCGAAAGCTTCTCCCTCCACATATCTGCTAATCCATCCTATTTCCGAGTTTTCGAACACCTCTGCATAGTACTTTGTTGCTTCCTCAGCTTTTCCGCAGGCACCATCAGAGAACAGCAAGCAAGGTGTTATCTTCTGAACTTCCTGTCCTCTCTCCACCAGCATTAACTGCCAGGACAAGCCTTAACGGTCCTGAACCCAGGCATACCGTTTACTGAACGGGTACTCCCCAAGGGCCATCAGTTCTGTACCTCCCTCAGACAGTGCCTCCCAGAGTTTGTCCACTTCCTCAGAAGTAGAGCAGGCTACCATAAGGGATATGGTCGGGTTCAACTTGAAATATGGGCCTGCGCTGATTGCCATGAACTGCTGCCCTGCCAGTTCAAAGCTCACGATCTCCGAATCACTTTATGGAGGAGGGTTTTTTATAACTTTGGTATACACGAGTTTTGACTGTTCAAAAAGGCTGATGTAGGACAGAGCTGCTTCTTTGGCTTCCTTGTCATACCATAAATGCGGAACTATTTTTTGCATACTGCTCTTCTCCTTTCTCTATCCTCATATTTTATGCCCGCTTGGGTTAAGCAGGTTTATAATGCCTATTAGTACATGTCACCTACAATGGAGATATCTGTTTGATATGTAGATAGAACGCGGTGCAGATCATCGGTGAAAATCTGCATCCCCGGCTCGCAGTCATTTTCCATAATGGATGTCAGGAAGATAAGCTTATCACTGTCCTGTCTGAAAATAAGATAGGTGCTGTTTGGATAATTGGGCATAAACCAATTATCCGTAGTGATGTACATGCCGCCGGCCAGCACAACATTCTTCGGTGATTCAGAAAGAAACTCATAATTCATTTGATAAATAACCAGTCGCATACCGTCCAAATTTTCATAGGTATAACTGTATTTTAAATTTTCAATCCGCCAGTTAACGTACCCATAATCCGGAAAATCCTCACGATGCATTTCAAATATACGTTCAACCTCGCTTTTTGCGGCTTCCAATATGTCTTGCGGTACATCAATGCTTTCCATAATGAAACCACTTTCATCTGTTGATGTATTATCTTTTATAGTTCCTATAGATGTACACCCGGCGCAAACTGTGGCAATGATTATGACTGCAATTACAGCAGAAATATATAGCTTTGGATTTTTCATGGCTATATCAATCCCCCAACCCTCTTCTCAGCTTTTTGTAAAATAATTTATCAATATGCTTTTGATATAAAATTTATAAAACATCTCTTGTCCTTGATTAATAAATTACGTTCCTTTCAATATTTTATATATAATTATACTACACAAAATTTCTCTAATCATTAAGTTCTTTAACTAAACGTCGTGCCTGGAGCCTATTCTTCACTCAACGCTCTTCAGTGATGCCACCATATCAATGCTCTTGAGTTTTCTCCCCATGATATAATTTACAAGCATTGTAAACGCCAGCATAAGTGCAAAACCAATGACAATGCTGAAAGCTGTAATCTGCGGCAAAATTTCCAAGTCCGGTGTTGTCGCTTGATTAAGTATAGCACGAAGAAGCAAAGTACCAATGACATAGCCAAAAGGGAGACCGAATATGGTAATCCAGATATTTTCGCTCAGTACCAACCTTTTCATTTCATTTCTGTGAAATCCCAGAACCTTCAGCGTTGCAAGCTCACGGATGCGCTCATAGTAGTTCATTCGCCCCAGCACCATCATTACGGCAAAGGCAAGCAAACCAGAAAATACTATTAAAATAACCTGAAAGCCTTGCAAAGCCTCTAAAACAGTAAGCATATTACTTCGCATTTCCTCCTTAGTTTCAACCAGTGAAATTCTAGAATCACTTTTTATCTTATTCAAGTCAAAGCCCTGCGCGTTTATTAATAGTGTCCTTATTAAGAACGGAAGATCTGACACCTTTGAAAAAGCGGTCTTACCCATGTATATCTCATTCCCAACAGGGAAGTCTACGATATTGGCAACCCTAAGCTGTATAACGATTCCATCAAGCCGTTCTGCTGTTAGCTTATCGCCGATATCCACACCAAGAGCATCCGCCATCCTCGGAGTAATTAGTACTCCGTCCTCCGGCAAATGAACCGTATTTCCATGCGTATCCTTAAAGTTGAGACTTTTTTGGCCTTCGTCCATCACAACCATATAGGGACTTTGCACATTACCTCCTTCTCCATAAAGATAAACACTGAATGCCATTGTTGCGTCTATATTCTGCGCACTGTTCAGCGTATCATAAATGTCGGAAAGCTGTTCCGTAGCCAAAGGAGTTCTAAGTTTGATCTCCACATTATACTGAACTGTTTCATCAAAAGCCTTGTCAAGCATTGCGTTAATTGAGTTCATCAGCCCGAAACCGCACAAAATCAGCGAAGTTGAGCCGATAATACCGACAAGTCCCATCAGCATCCGCGCTTTGTTTCTAAACAAATTCCTTGTTACAATTTTTCCGCTGAAGCTTAAGCGCCGCCAAAAAGGTGAGATTTGTTCCAGCAAAATTCGGTGACCATGTGCCGGAGGTTTAGGCCTCATTAGCGCAGCCGGTGTCAATTTCAGTGATTTGCGGCAGGAGAGCATAGCTGCACCACAGGTAACTGCCGCTACACAAAGTGCCGACACGAAGAAGTGCGGCGTAAAGGATGCAACTCCGGTAGCATCTATTGTGTAATAGGTGATCCCAATACCATACAGGAATTCTGCAATCAGGTATCTGGCAATGACCCATCCGAAAATCATACTTAGAATGGTAATCAAAATCCCAAATATCGAGTACCGAGCTATGATCTCCTTTTTTGAGTAACCTAAAGAGCGAAGTGTTCCCAAATGCTGGCGCTGATTTTCCATCATGCGGGAAACGGTAATCCAGGTTACAAGGGCTGCCGTAAGAAAAAATGCGATAGAAAACATCAACCCAATTTGTTTTACGCCGGTCATAGCGTCTGCAACCTTTCGGTAGCTTGTTTGATGAGGACGGTTGAGAATATTGACACCTTTCAGCTTTTCACGCACTTTCTTCGAGAGTTCTTCTTGTGACAGATTTGATCCATCATTAACAGTAAGTATTATTTCATTGAAAGCAACATTCGGTAAAGCAGAAGGGGTTGTGTAAGCGAAACCATATTTATGATAGTCGGGAACAGTTAAGCCTTCCGGCGCGTAATAAACGTATTCCACATCACGAACAATCCCTTTGATAAGCCACTCTATCTGCTTCTCACCTCCTCCTGCTGTAATCATGTCACCGACTGACAAGCCATGGGCTTCAGCAAAGCGGCTGTCAAGCAACAGAGTGTTTGGTTCATTTCCGTCCAGCCTGCTGCCTTCCAGAAGCTCCGGTATATTGATTCTGGCCTCTTCATCAAAAGCATGTATATGCAAAACCGAGTTTGATGCTCCGGGCACAGCAATGTCGGTTACCTTCCGGCGCTGTGCTTCCTCAATTCCGTCCAGAGACCTTATGTTATCTAGGTCGGAACTGGAAACTTCCGCTTTATAAATCCAATAATCAGCAAGATTTGCACGCTGATAATAATTGTCCACTTCCTTTTCGACAGTACTCACATACATGTTGATGCCGCTTAACAGGGCAATACCAAGCGAACAGATACACATAATAGCCAAAAAAGCCCAACGGTTTTCCCCAATATCCCGAATAATCTTTTTTTGTAGCATTGTCACCATTTTATTCCCTCCAAATCTGCAGGGGAATCCTGTACGCACTCTTTTACTACCATTCCGTTTTTCATTTCAATCAACCGATCGGCAATTGGAGCGATAAGAGAATTGTGCGTTATGATTATCACCGTTTTTCCCATTTTATGGCTGATATCGGACAAAACCCTGAGAACGGTTTTACCTGTTTCGGTATCCAGGGCCCCGGTGGGTTCGTCACAGAGCAGCAAATCCGGGTTTTTACATATTGCTCTTGCAATAGCGACACGCTGCTGTTCCCCTCCGGAAAGCTGTGATGGGAAATTGTGAATCCTATCCTTTAAGCCTACAATGCGCAGAGCTTCCTCCGGCTCTAGCGGCGATTTGCATACCTGCTTGGCCATCTCCACGTTTTCTGCCGCTGTCAGGTTCGGTATAAGGTTATAGAACTGAAAAACGAATCCTATTTTAAATCGTCGGTAGTCAGTCAGTTCCAAATCGTTCATCTTTGTAATATCCTTACCATCAAACAAAATTTTCCCGGATGTAGCACTTTCCATACCGCCCAGAAGGTTGAGTACCGTTGTCTTGCCTGCACCGGAGGGTCCCAGAATAATACCAAGCTCACCATTTCGGACTTGAAAGGATACCTGCTTTGCCGCGTGAATATTCACCTCACCCATCTTGTAATCCTTGCTCACATTATCGAAGATAATATCTGCCATATTAAGACTCCCTTCATATATATGAACTTTATTGTCTTTTATAGTTCATATATTATCATCCAACACTTGACTTGTCAATTACTAAATGATATATTATTTACAAATTAGGTTTATATAGTTCATATTTTGGAGGTAGCTTAGATGGACGGATTTGAAAAGAGAAGAAATGATAAAAAAGAAGTTATTATACAAACTGCCATAGAACTGTTCAACAAATATGGATTTGAGAAGGTTACTATGACCGAGATTGCAGAAAAGGCCCATGTTTCCAAGGTATCAATTTACAACTTTTTTGAGAGCAAGGATAATCTACGTCGCATCATAATAAAAGACATTATAGATAAAAGTCTTGAAGAAACGAAAACGCTGGTTATAAAAGAGTGTAATTTTGTTGACAAAATGGGAGAATACCTTGAAAACAGAATTATCTATGGTAATCAATACAACATGGAATTCTTTTTTGATGCTGTAGAAAGCGACCCGGTTCTCCGTCAATATTTCGATGATTTCAATATAGAAAACAAACGCCTGATCTCAGGTCTAATAAAGGAAGGAAAGAAAACCGGATATTTTTCAGCAGATACCTCTGATAATGCGATAGAAATTTATATTGATATCTTCTACAGCTATTTCATGAACAATAGGAAAATACGCATAGCCCTTGAGCAGAATCCCAAACTTGCAAAAGAAATCAATCTTATGTTTCTGGACGGGCTTATCAGACACAGGGATAAGTAATTCTCCCGTTATTCTCATACAAAAAGGCTTGATTAGAACAATCAAGCCTTTTTGTATCTATATTCATCATTCATTAGCCTTCAATTTTGGATGCCGTTTCTCCAATCTGTCCGCCTGCAGTTGAAAAATCACAACTCGTCATCAGAACCACACACTCCACATGGATGGTGTGTTCTTGTTAGCATATTATTATATTCAGGTTAAATAACCGTCTAAACGTCGTGCCTGGCATCTACCCGTGTCACCTGCCCTTATTCAATACCAAGTGCAGCTTTCCAATCAGCTTCTGAAAATCCTACCAGTACAAAGCTGTCGCCAATAAGAATCGGCCGCTTCACAAGCATACCGTCTGATGCCAGCAGGCTGTATTGTTCATCCTCGCTCATGGTCGGAAGCTTGTCCTTAAGCTTCCGTTCTTTATACAACAGTCCGCTGGTATTGAAGAACTTCTTCAGCGGCAGACTGCTCTTTTCATGCCAATCTTTCAATTCCTCGAATGTAGGATTGTCTTCTTTGATATTCCTTTCTTCAAAGGCAATGCCGTTTGCCTCCAGCCACTTCTTGGCTTTCTGGCAAGTAGTGCATTTCGGGTAACATACAAATAACATAATTTACCTCCATTATTTCCTTGATATAAGATAAATCTGCCCTTTTATTCTTGTTTATACTATTACTAAATATGACTTGAATACTAGTCGTACCTGTTTTCAGTAATGTAAGAAACACTGAATTCAATATATTCAGTGCTTCTTTCATTTACTCAATATCTTTATCTCTCGCAGTCAAATAAATATCAAATATTTTTGCAGCTTCTGCCCTGGTCAGAACATTGTTCGGCCCAAAGGTTCCATCCGGATATCCCTGCATCAGCTTTTTCTCAAGCAATTCGTCGATATAGCCTGCTGCCCAATCAGGTATTTTATCCTTATCTCTGAATTCTGCCCTAATTGTCTTGTTCACAGCAGAAAGTCCCAATGCTCTTGATATCATGGCAGCAGCCTCAGCTCTTGTTATTACATCATTGGGTTTCAGATAGACTGACTCACCTATTTTCTGTCCCTTTATCCATTCCTTGGTAATGCAATAATTCATATAGGGGCGGGACCATGGCTGTATTTCCGATGCATCCTTAAACCCTGACAAATCTATATCCTCTGAATTATTCAAGTAACCTTCACTCAGAGAAAGCAGCTTTGCGAATTCTGCCCTGGTAACTGTTCTTTCCGGTTCAAACCTGTAATCTCCGATTGAAGATTTTATTCCGTTTACTATCCCTCTGTCAATAAGCCTGTACACGTAATCTCTGGCCCAATGCCCGTCCATATCGGTCATTACAGTTATTCCGCTGTTCTCCATAACCGCATACTTGCTGAAGTGAGGGATGGTTACAGTTACAGTACCATTCTTCTCATCAACAGTTCCTCCGACCAGATTCCAGTCTTCTGTCTTTTCATTGTACACATATATGCCTATTTGTTTAATATTTTTTACCTTGTTCCTGTCAAAGTACATAGTAAGATCAACAGGAGAGTTGAACCGATATCCCTCAGGTACTATGATATCCAATATGGTGCTCAGAAAATCCTTGTTTCCTATTTGCTGCCTGTAATGCAGCAAATCGCTGATTTCATATACTTCGATGTATCCGCCTGACAATACTTCATTTCCGGTAAACCTCAGCTTCAAGAGTCCGGGTATTGATAACTCATCACCCACCCTGAAATCCATAGCCTTCTTGACTAGTATACCTGCATTTATACCATTTCTGTTAGCAGCTCGGGAATCATTTTTGTTGCTGTTATTATCATTATTGTTGTTGTCATTATCATTATTCTGTGTTTTGGACGGCGCATTTACAACTATTGCATCCTCATAGATCAAATCTCCGGAAACAGTGTAGCGTCCCTGAACAACAATTTCCCCTGGCTTCGATACAGTCAGCAGACCGTCATTTGTCAAAACTGCCCTGCCTTCTGTGTCATAGAGCTGCCACTCAGTCCTTTCAACCTCCAGAAGCACCTCACTGTTGTCCCTGGTTACTCCGTATAGTCTGAGCTGTATGCTGTCTCCTACATTCATCCTACTTGGCTGAGGTTTTATCCTTACCTTTACCAAATCGCTCATATCTGCATTCAATACTTCTGTCGTATACTCGGTAGTGTTTCCGGCCAAATCAACCGCAGCAATTGTAATTGTTTCAATTTGCTTGCTTGAGAGTACATACTCCCCTTCAAAGCTTCCATCGTCCTCAACAGGCATTGATGTACCATTTACATAAAGTCTGCTGCCCGCAGTGGTTTTACCCGAGATCAGAACCTTTCCTGACTTTACGCTATCACTGCTGGTTGGGCTTTGTACCATAAGGTCCGGTGCGCTGTTGTCATAATAGAATTCATAAGACTTCAGTGCTTTGTCTCCATTTGCCTTTACTGCTTCTAGCTCAATCAGATTGCTTCCCGAGTCAAGCTCCAGCTCTTTCTCAAGGGTCTTGCCGCTACCGGAAGCCACATTGATCCCATTGATGTAGAATGCTATGTCTGCATTTGTATCCGACTCATAGCTGCAGATTACGGAACTGATATTGGTATATCTGATGTCGTTGTCGTTATCGTCCTTTTCTATGTTTATATTTCCATGCTCGGAAGTAAAATCAACAGTAAATTCTGGAGGTGCCGGCATTGGCAAGAATACTGGTCCTGTCGTTTTTGCCGTGCTAATATGCTCTATTTCTATCTCTTCTTCAGGATTTTCAGGATCAGATATCATCTCTTTACTTACCGCATAGATTGCAAATCTATATGATTTTCCCGGAATCCAGCCAAATTCAACACCTTCGGAATCTGTTTGAGTACCACCGAATATTGTGCCTGTTTCGGATCCGTCCATGTTTATCATGGCCTTTACCGACCTGTCTATATTTCCTTCTTCATCTATTGGGTAAATTCGGTACTCATCTGCTCCCACAGAGGCTGCCCATTCAGCTTCAAGCATTCCGTTTCCTATGGCTTGAACTGTAAATGCAGCTGGTTTCGCCGGTGCATTCGAATCCACTATGTCAAAGGAGTCTGAATACATCTCATAATAAGAGAATATGCTTCCATCCTCTGCTGACCTTGTAACTTCTCCTTTTACCTTATATTTTCCGCTTGTCACTCCTAAAGGCACACCGAAGGGTACTTCGCCATCTCCATAAAAGCTGTCATTATGTAGTTTTATCATAGCTGAGCTGTTATCATCATTCACAAGGTAAAAGTCAACCTTGTACAATGAAGCTTTACTTTCGTCAGCTACATCAATTCTCCAATTTACCAGGATTTGAGCTAAATCTGTATCATAGCTCACATTAACACTTTCAAATCCGGCAGGATCCTTCACCTTAAGCGGTGTCACTGAAAGTGGTTTGTCTGATTCCACCCTCCAATCCCCAATTTTAGGATTAGGAATGGTCACATAAATATACTTCTCTTCATTCCCTGAAGCCGATTCGCTTGCAGGAATAATCTGATTCCTGTAGTTTGCATAGTTTTCTCCTATCTCTTCATCAACCAATGCTTCATCAATAAGTACATACTCAATTCCATCGGGATCATAAACCTTTATATTAGGCTTTTGCGCTGAAACATATCTCATTTCCAATATAGCCGATTCAAAGCTGTAATCAATATTTACGATATAGCTCTGATCAAGGGGGGCCATTGCAAGCAGATTGCTCAAATCACCTGCATAACACACCAGGAATGAAGGATATGTGGGCTCGACCTCCTCCATCCTTTCAATATTTGTGCCGTAGCTGACCAGAACATCATCACCATTGCCGTCCTTCATCTGTGCAGTGTAAATCCCGTTGCTTTCAATGCTTGATTTGGATTTAACGCTGAAATCAACATCGTTGTCCTTCCATGAATACTTGATTCCGACACCGATTCCCATGAACTTTACACTGCCTGCAATTTCACTGGTAGACAGCTTGGCACTGAAGCTTGAAATCTCTTTTCCTCCTATTATCGGTATAGATCCGGGCACCTTGACTTTTGCACTTATCGATCCCATAATCTCATTGCTGCTTATACCCAGATAAGCATTGGCAATAAGTATGTCAAGAACATTCAAATCCGCCTGTATGTATCCTCCGCTGAAATCAAAGTGTCCGACAATGTCTCCCACATCTATGAAATACAGATATGCATCTCCATCCAGGTCAAGACCGCTGCTGCTAAGTATTGCCTCAATGTTCCTGAGCCCCACCAGAGTGTAGCCCTTGATTCTTGCATTGGCAGTCAGCAAATCGATAATATCCGCTCTTGCTGCAACGCTTGAACCTGTCGGCAAAATGCCATACTTCAAGGAGTCAAACATGGATTTCAAACCATATATCCCGCCGCCAATTTTCTCAAATCCAAGTCCTGTACTTCCTATTGGCCTTGGCAGCTTCCCATAATTGTTGCTGAACTCAAAATAATCAGGATACAGATTCTTGTCAAAACCCATTTTGGCATTGATGTCCATTAGCTTCAGGGTCGGATTCTCCGCCTTTGTCTGGAAGCCATAGGCACCCTTTATTGTATTTATGAAAAATGTAACCTGTGTTGTTGTTTTGGTTGCATAATCCTTTGATTGGAAGTTCCCCAGCTTCCATCTCGGGAAAGGCACCTCAATTTCCGTATCAATCTCAATTTTCTTATTGGTAAGGCTCAAATCCTTCAAATCCGATTTTATAGAGCCTGTCCCAAGACCGGTCAAAAAGTTGAAATACTTGTTGTCCAGCTGCAGCAAACCGTCAATCTTTACTTCGCCGCTATTCTGAATCTTTATTTTCTTAACAAGGATTGGGAAATAACCAACCTGTATTATGGTGATATCGTTGAATTCGCCCTCCTGGTCGTTTATCTCCGTATTTGCCGAATCAATATAGAAATATCCTTTTTTCAAGTCTACCTCAACACTGCTTCCCATAAGCGACGACTGCATATACAGCTTGCCATTTCCCTGTACCCTATAGCTGTTTCCATTTTTGAATATATGCAGAACACCATTTTCATAACCCTTGTAATATATATCGTTGTTGATTGCTATGGTGTCTCCGTATACTTCATAATAACCTGAGCTTGGGTTGTTTACTTTTCCTCTGATAATAAGCTTGGACTTGCTCTTGACCGTTGAGGTAAGCTGATCTTCCTTTTCAAAGAGATTTACTGTGTGTACTCCCGGAGTCTCCTCCATTATTGCCAGTATCCCGTAATTCCTCGATTTATACTTTTGATCTCCGGTCAGATTTATCTCCTGAGGCAGAGTATAATCCAGCATATCCTCTCTATGGTTTATTGAAATCCTGTATGTTCCTATATTCATACTTGCTGGCAGCTTTACGCTCATCAGGGTGTCATTCACCACATTGATAGCCGCCGAATTGATTGTATATGAATATCTACCACTATTGTCTGAAAGGCTAAGTGTATATGCGCTTCTGTCCCTCAGCTTGTCAAATCCAAGGCCAACAAGCTGTATGTAGTTGTTTTCATCACTGTAATACAGATTCCTTGGGGCAACATCTGTATATGTGATTTCCAGGTTATTGTTTTCAAAGCCCGGTACAATTATATATTTCTTTTCTGATTTCAGTTCAACATCATTGCTGGTAATCCTTATCATGTACTGGAGTACTTTGAGTCTTTGGGTGTTCTGAGCCTTTACCTTCCAGCTGACGGTTTCCTTTCCTCCAACATTGATTTTGTAGAAATGCCTGCTGCTCTGCTCATCCTCTGCCAGCTCAAGGCCATCCGGCAGCAGAAGCTCTGCAGTCACTCTGGCCAGTTCTGTTGATGTGGATAGGCTGTTATCAAGCTCCATCATTATTTCAAAGGGGTTTTCCTTGTATCTGTCCCCTTCAATGGTAAGCTTGGAAGGAGCCATCACATTCAGGTTAAAGGTGCTTCCGTCATTGCTGCTTATGTTCCCCAGACCATAGTAGGTCTCCACCTGTACAGTCTCTCCCGGCTCAATGGCCCTTGGCTCCCAGTAAAGAGCCACAGCAGAGTCAGCACTCTGATAGTCGTTCAGTGTGGAGCCTATGTTTCTTGACGGATTGATTGTATAATCCCATTTTGACAGTGACAATGCATTCCAATGGGCAATAATCATTCTGTCCGGCTCATTGTTTCCCCAGCCTTTTAAAAACCCGTAGGAAACAATCTTGGGACTTGTCGCAGAATCAACACTTCTCCAGTAGACCGGTATCTGATCGCCGGACACCTCTGTCTCATAGGAAATCTCGGTTTTGCCATCCAGTGAAACCTTGGAGCCGTCGTTGTCTCCAAGCATTGTGTCCATCAGGATTCTTGAACCCACCGTCTTAGTGCTTGTTCCTGTATTTTTTATGGTATAGCTTATTTTTACATTGCCCAAATCACTGCTGGTCACATTATCAGTCATTTCCAGCTTCTGAGCAATTTCAACATCATCGGCTTTCCAGGTTGAGACAATGGCCATTCCTTCCTGTACCGGGGTATCTGTAAACCCTCCGTCCATGGATAAGCCGCTGTAGGAATTGCCGTAGATGTAGTCATTTCCATCTATCCTGAATGTGGTAAAGGTGGTTTCCGGAATATCCTGCAAATAGAGCAGAGGCTTGTCATTGTCCTCAGCACGATCCGGAGATCCCTCCACTGTTCTTATTGCATATCTGCCATCCATACCGTTGACAAGAAGTTCAACGATGTCATTTTTTATTGAAAAAACACCCGGTGTCGCAGCTGAGGCCTCTATTGCAAATCCGGCCAAAAAGTTTGCCGCCCAGATTACAAGTACTGTGATTGCAATTAATTTCCTTCTCATAGCCCCACCCCCTCTACTCATTTATGTAAATGGAAATAGTCTTTGTTTTTCTTTCTCTGTCCTGCGCATATAAGGTATTCCATTTCCCCGGCTCAAGTCTTGTCAAACCGGTTCTCACAATGCTTCCATTGCTCTTGAACCAGGACACAGGCCTCCTGCCTTCTGCAGATTTGATCAGGCATTCTCCTTCATTCCCAAATATGTCCAATATAACATTTTGAGTATCCAGAACTAACATGGAAGCATCAGTCACTGTGCCATTTATCATAAACAGCAATTCATCAGGCTCCATGACTCTGACTGTTCTAATTACCTCTGCAGTATTACCCACTGCGTCGGATACCCTGTATTTTATGCTGTAGGTTCCTGGGACTGCAGTGTTTACACTGCCTTCAACGACTACTTTGTCCGTCAGATCTCCGTCTATATTGTCAACTGCCTTATAGCCTGGTTCAACATAGGGTTCATTTAGCATCAAAACAGTGTTTTGATAGCCTTGCAGAGTAATTTGCGGTTTTTCCTCGTCTATATTCCATACTTCCGCTTTCAGCTCTACCACATTGCCTGCTTCATCTGAAACTCTGAAGGTAAAGATTCCGTTTGTATAGAAGGTTCTGGTTCTCAAGCCTCCATTGTTCAATATGATTGCATCGGAATCTGTATTTACTGTAACTGTCACAGGGTTCTTGCTCATTCCGGTATGACTGTAGCTCAGTGATGCATTTGGAGGAATCTTGTCTATCCAGTTTACCCTGGCAGTTGCTGTTGCTCTGTTTCCTGCCCTGTCTTCGAACTCAAAGGTGAACTCTCCGTTATCAGTGAAAACATATTCCGATCTGCCGTTGTTGTTCACAACTTTACCTGCTTCATTCATTTCCAGTTCGGCTATGACCTCATCATTGGTCAGGCTTCCCGGAATGTATTTAATAGTTCCTTCAGGAGGTGTTCTGTCTATATAGTCCACCTTGAACTCCCTGGTTGTTTCGTTGCCTGCATCGTCAGTCACAGTAACTACAATGTCCTTGTTGTTCTCACATGTATATACAATCATTCCCTCAGAGGCTGTGTACTTTCCGGTCTCCAGATTGTGAACCACTCTCGGATTTCCTTTGTCGTCGCTGTAGGTTATTGTGATGATTACATCGCTCTGTGTAGGCTTTACAGTATTAGCAGAAATCTGAAGCTTTGGAGCCACCTTGTCAATTGTTGTGGCATAAGCCTTTGCAAAACCTACATTTCCAATGGCATCCTGATATACGAATGTGAACTCTCCGTTTTGTTCAAAGGTGTAGCTGTCACTTCCGCCATTGTTCAATATTGTATATGGAGCGCCTTCAGAACTTATAATCAGCTTAGCTGTCACGCTCTTGTTTGTGGGCTCTGCATTTGGCTCATCAATCTTTACTCCGTCTATGTAGTATTCAATTTCTGCTTCTCTTGCAGTGCTGGAGAAAGCAGTTACCGTTGCTGTTGTTGTCCCCTTGTTCCCCGCTTTATCGGCATATTCAAATGTGAAAGCTCCATTATCGCCAAAAACGTAGGTGTCCGAGCCGTTATTGTTCAGGATTGTCACAGCTTCCGTTTCATCCGGGAAGGTTATTCTGGCAGTGACAATTTTCTTCTCGGGGTCTGGTGTATATTCCACTACGCCAACCGGTGCAGTTTTATCAATATTCGATACTGTAACTGTCTTTTCTGTGATATTTCCTGCTTCATCCATAAGCTCAAAGGTAAAGGAGCCGTTTTCTTCAAACACATAGGTGTTGGAACCGTTATTGTTTATGATGTCCACTCTCTTTCCTTTGTCGTCGTAGGCCAGCAGGGATACCGTAACATCCTGATTGGTAGGCTCTGTTGTACTTAAAATCACATAAGCATCCGGAGCTTCTCTGTCTATATTGTGAACGCTTGCTGTGATGGTTCTGATATTTCCTTCCTCGTCTCCGGACAGCACTTTTATATATACATCCACTTCTCCGTTTTCGGTGAACCTATGGGTATATCCGTATACCTCTTCTGCGACAGTAGGAGCTGTGATTATAGCCAAATCTGCAAATGTCTTAATTTCAACATCTACATAACTATTTGTAAGCATTCCTGTATCACTGTATAGAACTTCAACATACTTTTCTGCAGAGGTAATGGTATCTACTGTAGCTGTAGCCGTTCCGGTATTTCCTGCCTTGTCTGTGAACTCAAAGGTAAACTCTCCGTTATCTTCAAAAACGTACCTGAAGCTTCCGTCATTATTTGTAACTTCTACCTGTTCATCAACGGAAAGATAAACCGTAACCGGCGCAGTATCAGATTCCAGTTCTTCCGATCCGTTATATAGTATGGTGCCTATAGGGGCAACCTTATCTATGTTTTTCACCTCAGCAGTTATGCTGCCTTCATTGCCCAGGCTGTCAGTGAAATGGAATGTATAGGTACCGTTCGCTAAGAAAGTATGGGTTTGGACAACTTCATCCGGTTCATATCCATCTTCATCCACAAAGTGCAATTCAGCCACTATCGACTCATTGGTCCATTTATCCAGTGACTCAGAATATGTGACATAAGCTTTCGGAGGATCCTTGTCTATGTTTTCTGCCACTGCCGGTATCCAGGCTCTGTTTCCGGCCGGATCCGATATTATGAACTCGAATTCCCCGTTTCGATTGAATACATATTCCTTGGAACCATTGTTGTTTAATACAATGTTTTCTTCAACTGTGACAAGAGTTGCTGTGACGTCTTCATTAGTGGGTGCGGTTATATCATAGGTAACAGAACCTGTAGGCGGTGTTCTGTCCAGCATTATAGTATCCTCATACAGATCCGAGATATTTCCTGCATCATCCATAAATTGGGCGTATACACTCTGCTCTCCGTCATCTATGTCATCAAGCTTCCAGCTGCAGTGAGCTTCTCCATTTTCGAAAATTAAGTCCTTCCATTCACTGTCTGACATGTCACCTGTCTTGGCGAGCTTTACCTTGAAGGTTTTTCTCCCCACATCTGCAAGCTCGTCTAATGTAAGCTTCAAAGACACATCAAGCTGGTTGGTATGATCTTTTTCAAAACTGACTTCTCCATCGGGCTTTGTGCTGTCAATTTCAAAGGCTTCCGGACAGTGGATAATCTGCCTGTTTCCAACTTCATCCTCCATAAGCACAGACAAATACCAGGTTCCGTCAGTAATCTCAGCAGTGTGTTCAATTGTGCCATTATCTATAAGCTTGTCCTCAAAATCACGTTCCAAAGTTACATCTATCCAATTTGTGGGATCCACTCCGGGTATCTGCGATATTCCGTAGGCAAGCCTTCCTACATTGCTGTACTCATCCCACAAGTCAGAATAACTGAAAGAAATTGTCGATGCCTTATTATCAGCATACAATTCCAGATTTACCTCCGGAGGGCTGTTGTCGAACAAGAACTCCCGATCGTACTTTTCCCCGGGATCTTCATCCAATGGGTTACTGTCCACGTAATAATGCAGCACTTCTTCTAAATAATTGCCAGAATAGTCATATATCCTTACTTTAAGCTTGTATCTTCCGTTAAAATCCTCTTTTCCATTAACTATCATTCCTGTTTCCTGAAGATAATACATAATGTAACTAACAGGTATACTTTCACCCGTTTCAACATTTATCCAGGTAGCTGAATGATCCATCTTATCAAATCTAATTCCTGAAAAACTGTCAGTCAAACGTATGTTGACCTCATGATTTTTGCTATATCCCATGGGCTCGTTATAATAAAGAATCTCCGGCGGATCAAAGTCATACCATATTTGTTCCTCATCAACTCCGCAATTCATAAACTCATCGTAGAATCGGAAAACTATCTTGTATACACTTGATGTGTGAACCTGATCAAGAACACCTGTTATATTTGCTTCTCTTAATTCGCCGTCACCAATTAGTGACACAGCCTTCCACTGACCGCTATCTTTAATTCCTTCGGAAACATCAGGCTCTACTAACTCTTCAAATGTCAATGTCTCATAATCTGTAGTTGTTATAAAAGCATAGAGAAATTTGCTCTGCATTGCTCTGTCCCGAACCCGTATATATATGGAAGAAGGTTTATCATTGACTTCATTCAATACGTATGTAGCAAGTCGGGGACCAATGCAGTCGAAGTAAAATCCCTTTCTCTTAACCACGTATTCTCCCGTCCCGTTGACCGCAAGTATATTCAAATAATACATTCCTTCATTAGGAAAATCTTCACTGGTTGCTTCTATTGTATACTTTCCATCCGAATCAGGCAGTAAGACCTTCTTAAAGCTGTTTATGTCATAATCGTAGCTTTCTCTGCTCCATAGGTATTTTACATCGGAAACACCACTGTCAGGATCGTTAACCATAAAGGTTATAGTTCTATTAGTGCTGTAAAGTGTATCCTCTGTTGTACTTAAATCTGTCCACGTTCCATCATGTCGTACACTTTTATCCCAGGTTATATTAGGTGGTGTGATATCTACCTGATTTACCTTGCCAAAAAAGCTGTATACATCCCCTTGATTTCTGGCTTCATCTGTTACCTCAGCACTTAGTGTAAATACCTGGTTTGGCGGTATGCTGCTTCCGTTGGGAATATCCAGATTCACAGTATAGGTTGTTTTGATTTCGTCACTTACTATAGAGGAATTGCTGCTATTCAGCACAATGGATCTTTCTTCTCTTACACTTTTCTTTGTAGAATCTGTATACTGCCATGAATATTTCAGTATAACAGGTGATTGCTCCAAACCCTCATGAATTTCCTCAACAGTGATTTGTACAGACGATCTCCCGGGTACATATTCCGTATAAGAATTCCATGGGGTGGTTATGTTGGGGGCAGCACTATCAATCTTGATATTATAATGATCAATGTTGGGTTTCATCATACTGGATGGCCCGTTGTTTCCTCCCAGATCACGTACAGCACTGCTGAAATAGCCAGCTGAATAGTATGTATCACCGTAGGGGTTGTCTACAAATTGCAGCCTGTTATCTTCCGAATCAATATATGGTTCACCCAAAAAGAAAATTCTAAAAGTATGTTTCGTCAGATATGCCGACAAAGAGCTGTCTACAACTGCATATGGCTGCGCTCCATACCTGGCGTTGACATTAATGCACAGATTGATACTTGGATTTGATATACTCACAGGCTCGTTAAATGATATTTCTCCGTAAACAGTATCATAACGGTTAATCCAGGTAGTCAGATAATTGCCTTCCCCATCAGTTTTTAACGGGATATCTCTTCTATAATCATCCTTTATGGCAACAACTTTTGCTTCTGTCATAACAGGAGCATCTTTATCAAAAACCCACAGCATAATATTATCCAAATATACATCCAGATCACTGTTGCTCTCTCTGTCCGCATAGATTTCCACCCTGATTTTTACAGTATCTTCAGGGATACGCCTTTCAGACATATTAAGAGTTCTCCAGGAGCTGTCCCCTACATAATAGCCCGAACTGTACAGTGTAGTTCTGCTCCCGTTTGCTTTATAACAGTAAATAGTAACTTCGAATCTGTCATCTTCACCGTTCCAGCCGAAGTAATCAAGTGAGAATCTGGCATAAAGCTGCTGATAGTTGCATAATGTTCTCAGATTCTGATTAAGCTCAACCTCTCTATACGCAGATGCTTCACTCATTTCTCTGGTGTTGTCGCCGGAATGTCTGAAAAAGTAAAAGGCATCTTGAGTATGACCGCTATTGCCTCTTGGTGGTCCATTATTCAATGAGTAGGCATTCACTAGTTTATTTTTTGTGCTTGTCCATGCCGAGGGTGTGTATCCATAATCTTCTATCAAGTATATACTGTCCCCGGCATATACTGTTGTTCCAAAGGAACCCATACTAATAACCACAATTAGGGTAAGCAGAAATAAGATTTTGTTTCTTAATAGCTTCAACACAATCCCTCCCATTTATATCCATGCCAAGCGGCAATATTTCGAATGTTCTGGCATTTGCTTATAGTTAATTTTATCATACTATTTTCGACGTATTAATACAATGTACTAAAGTACAGTCACAAAAAGAGATACAGCCTGGATAATATACTGTATCTCTTTTATATATCTCTTTTTTCACAAATCCCCCATGAGCTGCATGGGTAATTACCTGCATTATGGTGCCGGGTACAGTACTTAAGATCATATTTTAACAGAAAACCACTGTTATAGCTAAATAACAGTGGTTAAACTTTTTACTCCCTAACCACCAACGCTACGGCCTCACAGTGGATGGGGTGTTCTTGTTATCATGTAATTAATAACTGGATAATCTTGGTGCCTGTCACTTATTCATCCTCATTAGCTGCCATAAAATCAAGTAGCTCACGATTTATCTGCTCCGGAAACTCCATAGGTAATGAGTGTGTAGCGTCAGGCCAATTCTTCACATCAATGTTCTTTACATTAGTTTTTGCGACATATACTGCCGCTTCCGAATCATGGAGAGAACTCTTTTCTGCTAAAGCTGCATAGACCGGCATATTTAAGCCTTTGAGTTGTTCCTCGGTTATAAGGTTGGGCACGGGTAATTTAACTGCATAATATTCAGTTGCATATGCGATCATCCTTACAATAGGATCGTTTATGTCAACCTCTGATCCCCCGCCAATATCACCAAGCATTTTGTCACGCCAGCTCTGAGGTAGGAAAGGTATTGATGCCGGAATTGATTTAATGTAAAACTGCCAGCGAATAGGGTAAGTGCCCGCCACCAAACTTATCCACTTATTGGATTCTTCCCAAACGATCAAGAATATTATATATGCCGCTATCTGTCATCCCCATGAATCTGCCTATCTCACTATAAGTATATCTCTCTTGTACCGCTGCTTGTATGAATTGTATCTTGTATTCCGTCAGTTTTCTCTTCCTCGATCCTGATTTTATAAGATTATAGTACTCTGCAGTTACTCCTGTTTCGGTAAGTATCTCATCCAATTTTTTTCTATGCCTTTCTTCCTTGCGGCTCAAGCACATAACACGATATGCTTCATCTCCAATGGCTCCCAACTTGCTATAATTCTCTGCATCCGGTTCATTCATAAATTCCTTATATTTTTCTATTGCACTACCTATATGCTTATCTAACATTTCGTATACTACTCCGGTATTCACTATACCTTTGATGCTCTTCCGATAATATATATCACTGCTCCATTTATAATCTTCAACCTTCTTGCAGATTCCTGCCCTTACCGGGTTCTGATGCACATATCTTAAAAGTTTCAGCATGTACCTTTCATCCTGTACCAATACGGCCTTATACCTTCCTTGGAATACATGTCCTACTCTTTTATACTTGCCATTGAAATACTTACTGTACTTATTATTTATCTGATGCATTACCTCCTGCAGCTTCTTATCCAGTGTTTGTAATATCATATGGTAATGGTTGTCCATCAATACATATCCATATACCCTGCATCCCATAGATATGCTGCATTCTTTCAGCAGCTTCACCAGATATCCTTTATCTAAGCTTTCATTAAATATGAACTCTATATTGTTACCTCTCGCTATTACATGGTATATTCCACCCTTGTACTCTTCTCTCCACGGTCTCCCCATAAAAAAGTCCTCCTGGCAATACATATATCCTTATATTACCAAACTAATAAATATATCAATAAGTGGATAAGTTCGGTGTCTGGCACTCATCATATACTAAGCAGCATACTCCTTTGCCTTCTCTCTGATAATCTCTTGACCTTCGGTAAGTTTTCTAATATGCTTCATCCAATAGATTATTTGTTCATAGTGCCGCTTGGATCCTTGATGAGATGCCAATACATCCAAATTAGCTATATACAATTGCATTACTTCATTGGGATATTGACTTTCCAATACCTTTTGGTACTCCTTAAGTTCCTTGAGCCCGCCTCGGGTTTCGATTAATTTAAGCAGTTGATTATACATTTTTTCTTCTTTGTAGATTTCAAACAGTGTATGGGGTTGATATGCTTGGTTTTCAAATGCCCCAATAATCATCTCTCTCTCAATACTCCATTCTTCTTGACTAAAGAGAGCTTTATATTCATGATAATACTCTAAATGATAGGAATTACTCAGAAGTAGATTTTTAAGGGTAAATTTATAGTGTTCTATTTGATTCGTTCTTTGATAGAAGCGACATAATTTCACACCAAATTCGTTTATCATTCCAAGATGATGCTTCTTTTGTGCCAATTCAGACCCTTCTCGAAGCAGTTCGTATTCCTTTTCCTGATAGCCATTAGATTCCGCCAAATTTGCCAACCAGACTAAAATACTACACGAACACCTAAACGGTGCCAGCATACTTTCAACAGCCCCAACGCCATCCCCTCTTTGCAGCATCAATTCAGCTAATACAATCAGATTTGAAATGAAATGATAGTCCTCTGCTTTTTTCTCCGGTTGACCAATCGGTAATCCTAATTGCCCGGTGATCTGCTCAATCTTCTTTTCAATCAACTCGGCTTCATTGAACTGTGATTCCCAAACAGGTTGCAGCATTTCGGATAAATACCAATTTTCTTCATCTGCAATAACCTGAGAAATCCAGTCGAAAACAAAGTTATTGGTCTCCTCATCTTCACATGACAATATGAAGTTCAATAATTCAATAATACGTATATAAAAGTCAGTGGTTCCGCCATCAGAATCATCCAACGGCAGATCGTCAAACCCTTTTGTTATGCCTGCTATTACTTGTGCTGCTTGCAGAAGCAATCTGTTTTCTACCAGTGAATTGACTCGATTCAAGTATCCATCCAATTCAGCGAAAAAATCATGAGCACGACTATAATCAATAAACCTTTTTCGTCCCATATAAAAGCTACATATTGATTTGAAATCTGAAACCATATCTTTTACAGTTATATGTCTGGGAGAAAACCTTGCAAGAAAATTCTTCTTTATATTTGAATCACGTAACATTTCTGAAACCAAGAAAGAGACAATATCATCATAGGATTTTTGTCTGATCATCTTTTCCAGCTCTTCAAACTGCTCACTGTATTGATTTTTAGTCAGAACCTCAGTATGAAGATGTACGTATTCCCCATCCTCTTCAGGGGTATCACCTAAATACTCAAAACAGCGGATAAGTACTGCCGCCATATGTTTGCAGTTTTTCCCTGAATCAGCATAAGGGCAGGAACAGCTCATATCGGTAATATCGCCATTCTGCAACATAATTTGGATATCATAATCTTCAGTACCTTCGACTACCGCACTTATTAAATCTGTACTATGGTGTGTGATTATAATTGCATCAGTATAGCTGATTACTTCTCCTCTTGCAAAGATATGGGGTTCAAAAAAGTCTGCCGCATCAATAATTTTTCTCATATTTACACCTGACTTAACTTTCCGTTCCAATACTCCTTGTATTTTTCGAAGCCCTTGGACATAAATTGATAATGCTGCTCCATTGGAATTATCCAAGCCCAGATCGTCTTTACACCTAGCAGATGAGCTTTATGTATACGGTGATGGCCGTCAATCAGATTGTATCCTCTCGAATAGTAATCTTCACCAATTCCCAGATAGCCATTGTAAAGCCTGTCCGGTGTAATTTCTGCAAAAATGACCGATCGTTCAATATCTGATTGTTCAACATACATTTGCTTGATATCTGGATTCTTAAAGAAGCGATAATAGTACTCTACATCAATTTTAACTTTTTCAAATTCGTCCTGATGCTGATTTATATATTCGATCATTCTCGTGATATGGAACTCAAAAATGCCATTCGGATAGAACTCATCTCCATCATTCCTTTCAAGCTCCATTGGTCTCATCGCTTCAGTTATCATTCTGGGATGCAATGCTTTCGTTTTATTTCTCACTTATTTTGCCACTCCATATCCTCAAAATTATATGTGCAATTAACTTTCAGAGAAAAATTTATAATTAGAATAATTATCTATCTTACAATTGATTGATTTCGGTTTCTAGAGTTTTAATGGAACCCATTATTTCTGAGAAATTTGGTTTGTAACCATAAATCATATTTTGCATATGATAATAATCGCTTTCAAGTGTAGCTACGCACTCGTCTGGAGGCATCAATCTCATTGTTTTTGGCTTTGCAAGATCATATCGAGCCGAGTTAGCCGGATAGAAACGTGCTTTAAAGGTTGTTACACGTTCTAATAACTTTAAATCTGAAAAAGCATTTGACTTCACAGGAAAATTGTTCATGCAATATAGATCGTAATAATGTCGAGAATACCTTTCGGGGAAAATACCGTTTGTTCGAAAGGCTTCCTTGTGAAGGATAGTTATCTTCTCCCAAAAGGTTCTTTCGGCTGCAACTGTTACCACACAGGTCGAAGGTATATTAAAAATGTGTGGATATTTTTCAGCAGCATAAGAGGTGATCATTATATTTTGTATAGGTGTCCATGCTGCTAATGCGCCTATCTCCAAACGAATAACTTTTAGAATTGCAGAATCCTGGAAAATTTGCGGATAAGCGAAATTCACGGTTTGAGGATTAATATCATCTATATTCAAGCTATATGGTTCATTTAGCATGTTGTTAAAATCATAATTTATAGTAGGTATAAATTCATCTGTAAGAAAAGTGGAGGTTTTAGTATTTGCTTCTTTGTTAAAGAGATCTTGCTTTGTTTTACTGCGTTCATTCCAAGGTTCAACAATAGAATAACCTAATAATCTCCAGTCCAATATCAAGTCAATATCCTCTGAGAAGCGTTCAATCAGTCCATAGCCTTTTGACAGGCTTGTACCACCCTTAAACGCAAGGTGTTTTTTCCATTTAGAAAGCTGGAACAAATAGTTCATTGCCCAACAAACCCAAAAGTCTTTCTCGACAATTGCTTCATTCATACCACATTTCTGTGCTGCATTTCTGAATAAAGCTTCCCTGTCTTTAACTGATAAGTTTGCGATTTTAAGCATTCATATCACCTTGCTTTACAATTCTTTTCAATGCTTCGTATATCCATGAAGTAATATACTGGCATTCCGAAAGTAGCATTTCCCTCTGATCACTTGATAATGCCCTTGACAGTTTTAAAATAACCTTATCATCAACTTTGTCATTACCCAGTGTTTTAAGGGCTTGAATTATCAATGCAGTTTTATACGAGATTCTGGTAATTTCTTTATTTGTGGTATGATTAAACTTTAAAAAAGTATCATTAAATTCATAATTCTTATAAGGTCCATCGCTAACGTAGGACCAGACATTTGGAACTTGTGTAGATAAGCCTAATAAATTTAGAGCTGTATCTCCGCATGGAACAATGGTCCAACCGTAATTTCTTGCCAGAGCTTGAGCAATTTTGTCTGGAGAAGGCACCACAAATTCCTGGAGCAGGTTACTATATTCCGGATACTCGTATACTCCACGTATAACTCTTCTGATTATTTGTTCATCGCATAAGCGAGATAGCGCCATTTTAATTACATCACGATTAGCAATATCTTTAAAATCTGAAGGAACAAAAATAGTGCCTTCTTTAGATTCTGTGATGCGATCACGAATTTGGGATAAGTAGATTTCTCTCTTCAAATTTGCACCCCCAATCCAGCATCGTTTCGTTACCATTAATATACACTATTTGTAACGAAAGTTCAATTAAAATTTATTATATTCTTTCAATAGATTTTTATTCACAGTTCTAAGAAACAATCCACTAAGTTTCAGCATGTACCTTTCATCCTGTACCAATACGGCCTTATACCTTCCTTGGAATACATGTCCTACTCTTTTATACTTGCCATTGAAATACTTACTGTACTTATTATTTATCTGATGCATTACCTCCTGCAGCTTCTTATCCAGTGTTTGTAATATCATATGGTAATGGTTGTCCATCAATACATATCCATATACCCTGCATCCCATAGATATGCTGCATTCTTTCAGCAGCTTCACCAGATATCCTTTATCTATGCTTTCATTAAATATGAACTCTATATTGTTACCTCTCGCTATTACATGGTATATTCCATCCTTGTACTCTTCTCTCCACGGTCTCCCCATAAAAAAGTCCTCCTGGTAATACATATATCCTTATATTACCAAACTAATAAGTACATATCAATAAGTGGATAAGTTCGGTGTCTGGCACTCATCTTTTGGCACTCATCTTTTAATATCTTCCAACGATAACCCTAGATTTCGATAGAAGATAACCTGCTCCAATTTAACAATATCGTTTTCAGTATAATACCTGCGTCCACCTTCTGTTCGACCTGATGCCGGGACAATACCCATATTATCATAATGCTGCAATGTTCTTATGGTTACTCCAACTATTTTTGCTATCTTGCCGATTGTAAGGTTGGGTTCACTCATTAGTTTGTACCTCCATTACATTTATAATGTATAACTCCTAAATACCTAGTTATTCATCCACTGTAGGGTATGGTACCAGGTACAGCACTTAAGAATTTATAAAAAACTCTGATATATAATTTCACATCAGAGTTTTTATTGTAACTTTACTCCCTAGCCACCAAAACTACGGCTTCACAGTGGGTCGTGCCTGTCACTTATTCTTCAGTTAATAATTTCACCTTTGTTTTTGGCTAAATTTTCGCGCCATTCATGTCGCTCAGAAGTTGTCAGTTTCGTCCACTCTGTCACCTCACCAATAATTCTTAAAGGTTCTCGTGAGCGATAAGAACGTGTTAAGTTACCAGGAAACTTTTTATCAGTAACATTTGGGTCGTTTTCAAACTCACCTGTTGGTTCTACTATATAAACGCGTTCTCTTCCTTCTCCTTTTGCTAATGCTGCTGCAAGTCCTGCACCATTTGCATTAGCAGTGAAATAAATGTGGTTCATTTTAAGCCCGGGTTCATAATTTGAGTTTCCGCCCGCTGTCAGTAAATCACCAATCTGCAAATCTGCCTTTGTCCCATGATAAAATGGACCTTCATCAGAAGGTGCACCCTTATATGAATTTGACAATTCATAATTCCTTTTTGCATTATCAGAATCGCATAACTCATCATAACATTTAGCAATGTTTAAATATAGCGTTGAGTATGCACTCTTAACATTATCATCATTTATATTTAGTGCACACTGTAAAGATGTTTCCATCCATTTCAATTTTTCTGTAATACTTTTTTGTTGACGAGCCAAATGATAAGCTGCAATAAATCTTTCATAATCATCTGCTGATTCGTGCCATGCTTTATGAAACATCGATGTTGCTTCTTCAATATTTCCCCTTTCCTCCAAGTTCATCCCACTTATACAGAGCCTAATAACAATGTTATTGGGCTCAAATTTTATATTCATATAGTCATCTTACCTCCAAATTAATAAATCGATTAGCATACTTCCATCTGCAAACCCCCAAAGTCCCTAATTTGCAGGCTCATTCACACATACTCACTGTTTCATTCTGGTTATCAATACTACGGCCTCTACATGCCTAGAGGAGACATTTCTGATGTCGTTTGGTCCTAGTGATTCCTTGGCGGTCGTGCTTGTGTTATTCAATTTCCCATTTTTCTTTACTTGACAGAAAAGCATCCAGATTAAGACTGGATGCTTTTTTAAGCTTTTTTATATCAAATTAAGATATTCTCTTCTTCCATCAACAATAGCATATATAATAACCGTCTTGTCTGTATCATTTATCTTATAAAACACCAGATGTCTTTCAACAATCACTACTCTATACCCTTGCTTTTTCAAAATTGAGTATCTCGGAATGCTTCCTGACTCTGGAAACTCCTGTAGACGATTGATTGTGGCTTCAATTTTATCCAGATACTTAAGTGCAGTATTAACATCACTGGAATCATCTGCAATATAAAAAATTATTCTACGGAGCTGTTCCTCTGCTTTATCCGTTCGTATAATTTTATACTTCATTCTTTCTTCCTTTCCAGTAAAGATGTACGAAGATCGTCGAATGAATCCTGCATTGGTGCTATCCTTCCATTTTTCACATCATCTTCCGCTTCTGCAAGTGTTCTTAGTAATTCCAGCTCAGATTTCATCTGGTAATAATCCTGCAATCCAAGAACTGCTGTGTCTCCCCGTCCGTTTACGGTAATAATAACTGCGTCCCTTGACTCTTTACATTGCTTGGAGATTTCACTATAATGATTTCTTAAATCGGCTGACGGTCTGATTGCTGCTTCCATGGTATCACCTCTTTTCACTATTGTATAGTCATATTATATCATTACGTGACTATACACATCAAGTATTACTCTTGCTCTTATACTTTTGTGATATATTAATATACACAATCCTGTTTATTATCACTTCATCTGTAGCAGGTAAGTACTTTTAAAATGGCATATCTCCACTATTGTCTATAAATCATCTTCATCCGCCTCATCCCAATGACGAAGATATGATTCAGTATGTTCTTGCAGACGCTTCGCCTTGGCTTTTTTGCGCTGATTGGCCTTTTCCATTTCCAATTGTTTTTCTTTACTAACTACATCTGTATCAAAAGTAACTCCTAACAGTATAAGTTCTTGAGCAGCAAATAATCTTGATACACCAAACCATTTGGCATAACGTTTTATAACATTATTCATCGGAGAATTTTCCTCTAACCATTTAGCGGCATGAACAAGCCGAATATGCTTTTTATATCTTTTTCTTCGTGGTGTTCCTTGAGCTTTTGCCATTTTACTACCTTCTTATTGCGCCCTTAGGTCTTCTATTTTCCACAGCACTTTTTATATTTTTTTCCACTACCACAAGGGCAAGGATCATTTCGTCCTATCTTAGGTGATTTTATCGCTGTTTGTATGCTGTTGAAGTCTCGTCTGGCGTTTATTCTTTTCCTATAGCTTTCATCAAAGCAAACCCACCATTCCAGTTCCGCTATAGTATCTTCAATGAATTGCAGGTGTGTATCATTCCTGGATCCCTCTAGTACATAATCCTTTCCACACTTCATCACATCATCAACATCTTCCATATTTATGACAGACTCATCCACCAAATCTTCTTCATAACACTTTTTTATATCTGCATACATTTCTTCCGGGTATATATCACAGAGTGCATGCACCAGAGATGCCAGCAGCATAGGGTTATTCCTTGTAGAAGTTTCTTGTATCAGCTTTCTATAGTAGGCAAGCACTTCCTCTCTCTCCAGAACACCCTGTAATGCCAAAATTGCCAACGCCTCAATAGCCTGACTCCGCATATATTCATCTGCTTTTTCGTTCTCTGTCAAGGCTTTTATCAAGCTTGTGTCAGACCCGCATACAGACGCCAACATTCGACTGCCGGCTTCCAGTATGGAATCACCAAACAAACTATAAGGCAGGTCACCAGGTAAGCTCAAAATATCAACAAGTATTGGATAAACCTCTTTGACACGAAACTGAGCCAAAAGATAGGCAGCATATATATGCGCAAAATAGTCATTTTCATCCCTATACATTTCAGGGTTGTCCCTTACCTTGCTCAAGATATTCAAAAGCAATGGGATTGCCTCTTCCCTTCTATATATAACTTCTTGCAGGACCTTTTCGGGAAAGCTGCCTGTGTTGTAGGCAATTTGATCAAGCAATTCTTCAAGACTGTGTTCAGTTTCCTCTGATGCAGCAGCATTATCTAATACCAGTTCCCGTCCTAATTTGCTTAATTTCTCTTCATATTGCTTCTCATTAAATTCAGTTTTCTCTTTCAATACAAAATACACCTCCTCCAACAGAATGGCAGCAATCATTTCTTTAGCCTCCTGCTCTGTATACCCTTCGGCTGCAAGTCGTTGAAAGGTTAGATTCGCACACTTTGGTTCATTCAACTTTATTTGGTTTTCTACAGCCTGCAACATTTGACTTTTAAGTATTCTATTTGACATATTTTCACTTCTCCTGCAATTTTTATATTAAGATGATTTTCTATTTTAGATGTGCAATCTAATGCAATTATGATATACCTGTATCTTTCTGTATTTGACAGCTCTTCTTGCATAATAGCTCAGTAAATCATATTGTCAACAATATAAATAAACCTCTAAGCTTGTATCTACTTCGTTTACGGGTTATATCATCTTTTTTATCGCTTCAAGGGTCACTTTATGATCTCTAAACCAAAACTGCCCATACACCTTGATCTGCAATGGTTTCATCCACGTACAATTCTCACGACCACCTCACAGTGCCTTGAAGAGATAAAAAAGATGTCTAATGAAGCTGATGGGGCCTTGGTGGCAGGATATACTTCAATAAAGAATCCTTTTTAAGCCCAATTTTTCAAACTTTTTACATCCACAATAGGTCAGTATTACTCTTCATCATTTTTTATAGAGTCAGTCAATTTGTCAAAATCAGATTTAAAAAGCTTATCCTGGATAATACGATATTTTTCAAATTCACTCTCAGCAAATTCTTTTGCAATGGCTGCAGTCACTTTACCCGCATTCTGCAATATATCCTTATCATTAAATTGAAGGAATGCGTTAAGCTTCTTAGCCCAGTCTTCCATTGTCATTGGAATATTTCTCTCAGCTTGGCTTTCCGCATAGTCAAGATACATCGATACAAATCGATCCAAAGATTTAATTTCATTTTCCGTCAGATAATTCTTTGCTACAGAAACATCGCTTTTAACAATCTTACCTTGCGGAGCATTCTTCCATGTTGTCAATCCCATATACTCCTTGTTACTGTCAGCTCTATTATAAATAACCTCTGCAGCAGTACTACCGTGAATTGCAAAATGCAGCTTGTTTTGAACAGTTTTAAAGAAATCCTTTGTTATTTTAGTATGCGGATTATAATCTATAGCTGTAGAATAGATATCTGTGATTTTCTGATAGAACCTTCTTTCACTTGCCCTAATCTCTCTGATTTCTTCTAGCAAATGATCAAAATAGTCCTCATTTAAGAAGGTACCATTTTTTAACCGTTCTTTATCTAGTACATATCCCCGAATAGCAAAGCTTCGCAGCACTCCGGTTGCCCATTGTCTGAATTGGGTCGCCCGAATGGAATTCACACGGTAACCAACGGATATGATAGCATCAAGATTATAAAATAGAACATCTCTATTTACTTCTCGGGTTCCTTCTTTTTGAACTATCCGATTTTTCCGGATAGTTGCTTCTTCTGTTAGTTCGCCTTCAGCATAAATATTTTTAAGATGTTCATTTATTGTTCTTACATCCACATCAAATAGCTCAGCAATCAACTTTTGCGAAAGCCAAACTGACTCATCTTCAACGCGAACCTCAATTGTATTTTCATTGACCTGTGAAGTGAATATCAAAAACTCTGCTGTACTGTTTCTTATCTGTAAAGCATTTTTTTCTTTCTTATAGTTCTCCCTCATTCAAGATACCCCCATAAAACTTTATGTATCTTTAGCATAGTAAAAAATAAATTAACTATCAAATTCCATAATTAACTACATTTATCAAAGCAAAGTCGATTTCTTCCATATCTGGTTCAACTTTATCCCACTCGGTTCCAAAAAGCCTATAGTATGATAATAAGAGTTCTAATTGTAACCAGTTATTGTCTGCTATTGTAGTGAGTATGCCTGCTATTCTATTTACCATATATTTATTTAATGTTTTCATATCGTTCTCCGAAAGCTGATTATTGGCATGCATATCTTCTACAGGGCATTTCTGTAAATAAAATGGGTAATTGCTTTGGATATAGCATCTATATTTTCTTTGTTACAATGTTTTCAACCGTCACAATTCCTATGTCGATTTGCATCTGATATCCCATAGGGGGATCGGAAAGAGCCTGATAATCCCTCTTATATGCGGTACTTTTTATATTATATTCCTTCTTGAGTATGCTAACATACCGCCGTACGCTGCTTTCGCTAATCTGTACTTCATATTTCTCCTGGAGCCAGTCGTATATCTGTGCTGCAGTTACTTCACCATACTCATAAAGCCACATCAGAATCAATTCTTTATGTTGCTCAAGGCTTGATTTCTTCGCTTTTTCTAATATCTGCTCGTCATACTCTTCTGGCGTCATATCCCAGTACTTACGAACAGCTTTTCTGCTGTACCCGGTAATACTCGCCGTCTTTCTCTGGGAGAACCCTTCGCTTTTCATTACTTGAATTTTACAATACATGACCCACCTTTTCTCCTTCTTCATTTTTCGACCTCCTGTGATGATTTAACTGATAATCAGCTAAATTTATGCTATCACATTGATCTTATTTTTTATCTAAAGGTGGTATCCTTTTTGTGCGCGTTTTTGGTCTCCTTAATTTTATCATTCACAGCAGTGCATCGGCAATGAACATATCCCAAAAGAAATATGAAAGCTGGTCAGGAGGTATAAGTGTTTGCTCGCCTATTGCCTGTATTATGGAAGAAGGTTCTTTGCCATATCCATTCTGTTCACTGTTGATACAGGTATTCTTCAGATACGCAAACTCAATGAGTCTTTTGCCGCCTTCTGTAAAATCTCCGCAAGCCACTACCACTTTTTCCTTCCCACGTGAATCAGTATAGGTACCAAGTAGAGTTTCTTGGGTTTTGAATCCGAGAGATGCAAAGATATGACAGGCAAGGTATTCACTGATACAATCGTTGGTGTAGCTCATGGTTTTACTACGGCTTGGGACGGGAGAAAATTTTAGCATATAGCTATTGCCCTCATAAAGAATATTAATTTTATTCCCATTGGCTCCACCATATGCTCTGAATTTATTTACTTCACAGGATGTAAAATCAATCATTAGTACCATCCTCCTTCCCCACTATTCCGAGATATTTTTCACGCAGATAACTTGCCTGTTCCTCTGTAATTAAGCTTGCCCAAAGGTCGGCATTAATTGCTCCATTCAACTCGTTCCACAAGCAATCAAGATATAGTACCTGCTCCTTTTCACCTTTTATATAATCTTCTATTGCTTTTTGAACACTTTCCGATAGGTCTGCTTCCAAGTAAGTTTTTGTTTGGGGTTTCCCGATAGCTGTATTTTTTTCCGCTTCTATTTCAAGTGCCAAAAGCTCCTCTATGGATATTCCAAGTGTTTTGGATAGTTTCGCAAGCGTTCCCGCACCGCATCGATTCAAATTAGTTTTTCCTGAACAAATATCTGCGAGCGTAGCCCATGGAATCCCACTGGTTTTTGATAAACGATAACGGGATATCTGCATATCCTTTAAAAGTTGTTGTAAAGTCATTTTTCATCACCTACTTAAATTATATCGGTGTGCCGACATATCGTCAAGCGAAGTTACAATATGTCCTCTATATTTTGATTTTAGCAATTTGATTGAGAGAATAATATTGATGACGCTCAAGTCAGTATTATTACGAAATATTGTTAATTTTTATTAAGGCAACATTTTTTATATTTTTTTCCACTACCACAAGGGCAAGGATCATTGCGTCCAACTTTTATATTTGGCGATTCTTCCTTCTTTTCATTCGAGCCGAATTTCTTGATTATTTTGCTTGAAGCGCTCTTCACTTCATTATAACGCCTCTTTAAAATACCAAAAATCTCAGGCCTGCTATCATGAAGGAATTTAATAACCTCAGAAATCCCAGTTGTCCCACATTTGTTGAATTCAACGTCATATTTGAAATTGTTTATATTCATCCTGACAGCAAACTCCGGCTCTTGTGTTTTCTTTGAATCATCAATTTTAAAAAACGTCAGCACCGCCTCGTTACAAAGACATTTAGGGTTTGTACAATACTGGTCATCAAAAAACCACTTCTCAGTTTCCTTAAATTCAAAAGAGAATTTATCTATATCACAACTGCCAAATATCTCAGAGTAAGCCATCACATTTCCATCAAGAATCATTTTTACCGTACTATCTGACACGTAGTCTAAATAATGTTTTTTGCCATATTCCTTTGCTCTGACAAAATGAGAAAGAAGCTTTTCTTTAAGTTCATCAATATTCTCCAAAAACTCCTTCAGCATTATGTCGGACTTAATCTTTTTATTAAATACTTTCTTTTCAGTCACCTTCCATGTGTGCATATCCAATCTTATCAAAAACCAATCATTTTGAGGCTCTCCATCTTCAGAAAGCTCTATAAATGTTAATATCGCATCAGCACAATTGCATCCTGGATTAACACAATATGCTTCATGAACCAAAATATTTGAATTAAATCCATTGAACTTTATAACAATATAATCAATTTCCTCTTCATCATTTAAAATTTTAGCATATGGTAGAACACTTGCAGACATATATTTTATCCTCCAATCGATTAATGCATTGATCCAAAAATTCGAAGAAGGTAGCACCTTCGTTATATATTTCATTCCAAACTTGTAATAATCCCGTGCCTTATAGCCTTGTCATGCATCTCACGGAAAGCCGCCTTTGCACCTTCCCCAAATCCTATAGACATGGAACTTATAAAGCTATCATAAATAATCTTACCTTTGAATGGAAGCAAAACTGTTTCAATTTGAGCGGGCAAGTCTCGTCGCAACGTGTTAGCTACCGAATTACTTATCCCTTTTATGCCATAAAGCCTGTCTTCGCCTTGTTCATCCGAAGCAAGCACAACGGCATATTCCGGCCTATACTCCAAAATAAAGAGCATCCCTTTTTTATGTTTTGTTCTCCACAGCTTCAAAATGTCGATTTTCTCTTGCGGAAGTTCCGTTTCATTGATATACTCGTCTATCAGCTCCGGCTTTTTCCACAGTACTTCTCTGACTTTGTGCACCATCATATCGCTGACGGTGTTAGGATATTCCGACTTGATTTTGGCCTTGATTACACCCATCCGTTCATTGACAAATCCCATTAAACCATACCATGTCTCATAGAAAAGTCTGCATTCATCAGAGCTTAACTGTGCCGATTTTGTATCGTCAACCATGGCACAACACTTCTTGTATTTCTTTCCGCTTCCACACGGGCAGGGATCGTTACGTCCAACTTGCGGTCTTTGCAATTCTGGAAACTTAACAATATTTTCATTGTGTTTGCTAATAATCTCATGAAGTTCGGACGGCGTGTATCCGTTATTTTCCCAGATGCGTGTGTTATTTTTTGCAAGCATAATAAGATTAATAAACTCCTGCAGCTGTTTTTCACCGTCAAATATGAGATAATGTCTGTCCAAAATAGACCCCATTTCCCTTATCCCGTCACCGTAAGTTATATAATTTCTAACTTCATCATAGCCGTCCGTAGTATTTTTACCGTAACCAAAAACGTCGTACATAAAACGGCGTACATTCCACCAGTGGTCGTTATCTGTATAATCTTCAATGACGTAATTGAGAAATTCGTCTTTTTCGGGTATGTAGCGGGGTTTGTCCGCTTGGTGCTTAAGCAAATAGTCTGCGTGGTCAAAGTTGTCAAAAAACAAATAATGAACAATGTATTCCTTATAAAAACAGTACCAGCCATCTTTTAACACAAGCGGCAGAAGGAGAATATAAATCTCTTCTTCGGTTGTCTGGTCTATGTTTTGCTTGTTGAAGATATCAACAAAGTCTTCACGACTTATAATGCCATATAGGTTTACCGCCGCCCTTGCATAAGAATCAAGCAGCTTGCGGGTAACTGCCCTTCCGTTTGGGCAACGGACCATATCCGACGTACGGTTATATTGTTCAAAAATTTTCTTTGCATTTTCTTCACTCATATTATTATCACTCCTTACCTCCACAAGTATTACACTGGTCAATCTTTTCAACAATATACTCTTACTTCACCATATACCTCGTCAGCCTGCCACTACCAACTTTTTTGATAAGCTCTTTTCCCAGCATTTCTTTGAGCATATTAATTGCGTGAGTTGTTCCAATTCCGAGAGCTTCTTCAACATCGCTACGAGTGATTTCTTTTTGCTTCTCAAATAATCTGAGTATCGGTAAATACTTTGCATCTTCTACACTCAGTTCTTGTGCATGCGTGTTAGGTAAAACCACTCTAAAGGCACCTTCCACATTTTCAAACTTAGGTTGCACTGGTAAACCTTTATAGCAACTGATTATCTTGCTAATACCTGTGCCGTATGCCTCAATTAGCTTCATTCTATAAAATAAGCTTGCAAGCTTTTCATTTCTAAGTTGAGATGCTCCCAGCATAGCTGCCTCCAATGACAAACCTGAAACCAATCCGCCTAAGGAGATAATCTCTAACCGATCAGAGTAAAGGTTAATAATTGTACTACCACTAAAGGAATAATCTCTGTGAACAATGGCATTCAGCAATGCTTCACGAACGGCACCTTCTGGATAATCTCTTTCATCTATACGTAGTAAATCATGGAAGGTAGCTTTGGTGCCATTATAAAAATCTATGGTTTTATAAGCGTCTGTAAGTTGAACAAATAGAGAGCCTGTCAGTTCCTTTCGATCTTTAAACACCAATTTATCGGCGCCTTGAAAAACAGCAAATTTGATAGAATGTTTACACTGATCTGAAACTAGTAGTCCCATGTTTGTATAAATATCATCAGAGGTCAGAATGCCTAAATTTTTCATCTGCACTTCAGAAAATTCTAAATTTCTTTTTTCCATCTCTATATTTAAACTAGTAAAGGTCAGTTCTTGTATGAGAGAACGATTACTTTCAAATGAATCACCATCGGTCATTTTTATCATCATACGGATAGCATCTTCAGATGCTGGAACAGATGTTGTTCCACTTCTAACATATACGCCTGTTGGTTTAAGTCCTTTGTCAAATAGGTAGTAAGGCTTTTTTGTTCCTTGACTAACCGTTAATTTAACAAAATACTTATTATTTTCTTGCAATAACTCAATATTTGTAAACATAGAAACATCAGGACGTATACCGTCTCTTAAAGAATTTGATATCTGTTGCATTACTAAGTCGGCATTATCAAGACCAACAATTTCTCCGCTATCATGCACACCAATATAGATAGTTCCGCCATTTGTATTTGCAAATGCTACAATTTCTTTTTCTATATCAGGCGTATATATTTCCTTCAATTCCACGGTTTCGCTTTCATACAATTTCATAATGTCACTCCTTATATCAGTTTCTATCACTTATAACACTATACTAACATTGAAAGTGATAGTATACAAGGAGAACCGGTTTACATTTTACGACAATGTGTTTTAAAGCTGGTCAGCTCCAAGGCCGACTACGAAGATGTAGCCGAGGAGATCCACCATCTGCGTGAACAGAAGCAGAATATGCTGGTAGAGGATGCCAACCGTGATGAATTACGCAAACGAATAGCCGATATGAGCACATTCCTACAGGAACAGCCCACTGCTATTGCTGGATACGACGAGCAACTTATCCGACGGCTTATTGAAAAAGTCACCGTCTACGAGGACAAATTCACCGTGGAATTCAAGTCCGGCGTGACGGTGGATGTGGCAGAATAAGATTAAAAACTAGGAAGGCACTCTACGAAATTAGAACGTAGGGTGCCTCGCGTTGTTATATTATACTGATATTTATCGTTCATCTTGCTTCAATGCCTTAATTAGTAACATCATCGGGCGGCGCATTTCATCTGACATGCCTGGAATCTCCATCATGTCATTGCTCGGCATCGCTTCTTCAACGGCTTCCAGCCGGAACCCAGCATTTATAAGTCCCATCAGTATCTGAGTCAGTGTATGATGCTGTTTTGTAACATTCTGTCCAAGGAAATGAGTAACCCTCTCTCCAGAATAAAAGTAATTATCCACAGGCCAATATTGCGGCTTGCCGTTTGAATCATAAATCCAGTCTTGGTTCACTCCCGCTGTAAAAACGGGATGTTCTATATTAAGAAGGAAAACCCCCTCTGTCTTCAGTGTCCGGTATATCTTTTTGAAAATTTCATCAATGTCTGCAATGTAGTGAAGCACCAAATTTGAAACCACGCAATCGGAAGAATCTGCCGGATAATCATAATCATCCAGCCCACAGACCCGATAGATGATTTTGGGGTCGGCATTCTTTTCTTTTGCTTCTTGTATCATTTTCTCGCTCAAGTCGATGCCCAGCACCTGCTTTGCACCACATTCCACAGCATATTTGCAGTGCCACCCGTAACCGCACCCAAGATCGAGTACGCTTTTGCCGCTTAAGTCTGGAAACAAGGCCTTTAACTGATGCCATTCGCCCGCACCAGATAATCCTTGCTGACTTCGTGACATCTTCGCATATTCTTCAAAAAATTGTTTATCGTCATAAATGTTATTCATAGTTCACCTCGGTAATTTAAATTTGTCAGCTTGAGTTATTTATTTTAATTCATATCCAATTGTCTTAAGCCAATTTGCGACCTCTTCCGATGTAGCAGATTTTCTTGAAGCGGGTGTGATGAGAGGTACCCTCGGCAAATTTGGGTTGCGCCTTTTCACATCTATTGATAGTTGAAGAAACAATTTGCAAGGCTTCTTCTAATTCTTCTCTTGTATATTTGTCCATTTCACTTCACCTCAAATCCCGGTTTATTACCCTACAATAGTAGGCTTATTTAATCTCCTTTATTTTTGTCAGATCACCACTACATAGGGTTTCGAGATTGTGAAAAATCTTTGAAGCAGGCCAGTCCCACCACTTTAGTTCCAGTAGATAGCCTATGAGGTCATCATCAAATCTTTTCTTAATAATTTTACAGGGGTTCCCTCCTGCGATATGATAGGCGGGAACATCTTTTGTAACAACAGAATTGGCAGCGACGATTGCTCCGTCTCCTATATGTACGCCAGGCATTACGGTGACATTTTGACCTATCCACACATCATTACCGACAACAGTATCTCCTTTGAAAGGCAAGTCTTTCAGTGACGGAGTTGCCTTTTCCCAGCCATGTCCCATTATATTAAAAGGATAGGTAGTGACGCTGCACATTCTATGATTTGCACCGTTCATAATAAATTCGATGCCTTTTGCAATGGCGCAGAACTTTCCAATTATGAGCTTGTCACCTAAAAATTCATAATGATGCGTAACATGTTCCTCAAATCGTTCCGCACCGCTTATATCATCGTAATATGTGTAATCATCGACGATAATATTAGGACGGGTGATGACATTCTTGACGTAGCATACGCTTCTTATTTTCTCATTGGGATAAACAGTATTAGGATTAGGGCCGTATTGCATAAAAATTTCCTCCTCCAGTTTTGTTAATTGTTGGGCAGTTGGATGCACGCCAACCGCTTATATCGCATTGGCCATATTCATTACCACCCACAGCAACCACCGTGCCGTCCGACTTAAGGCCGATGGTATGACGACGACCCGCTGCTATGGTATCTTTGAGAATTTTCTCAATGAAATACAATCCATGTTTTACCCCCTTGAAAACAAGATTTATTTAATTATAAAACGGCTCCAATGAATACATTTTTAATCATCAAATCCTTAAATATAAGAGTTCGATATATACGGCATCCAACCTGACCACACAACCTCAAAAATATCCGAAAAAACATCTAACCTGACCACTCGCAAGCCCCTGACATCTAACCCGACCACTCACCGAGCTATGACATCTAACCTGACCACTTAACTATCAAATAAGGCCTTTATGGACTTGTTCCCGCGAAGCGAAAAAATCTAATTTTCGCTCAATGGGTTTCGCACCCATATGTTCTAAAAGCCTTGATATATAAGGGTTTTCAGCAAGTTCATTCTTTTGCCCTTGACATCAATACTACCGTCTCAACGTGCCTTGAGTAGACAAAAATGATGTCGTGAAGACGTACTGATTCCTTGGCGGAAGGTTGGTTTTCTCAAAATGTAGTTTAAAAAACTTGTCTCTAAAACATTTATGTTTCAACTCTATTATACTTAGTGGGTTACACAATCATACTCTTTCTCTCGTCTTCCACAAAGCCATTGGATGGTCTTTAATTCGCTCTAGTATCTCTTTATCTTCAAATAACAATTCTGGAATGTATTCACCATTTTGAAACTTATCTAGGAATGCTTTCTCGTCTTTTGTAAGAACCATTAAATCAGCGATATAATCCTTAACGATTTTCTTCGCCGACTCTAATTCAAAATTATCTTTTCTTTTTATCACAGGTAAAAGATCTGTTTTAATTTTTTGCTTTGTAATAGAGTCAATTGCCTTGGTATCAAAGTTCTTGTTAATCTCCTTGGCTGAAATTGCCGCATAAAAGACTACAGCCTTTCTAAGAATCGCTTCTTGTGACTCATCAAAAAGTCCAAAGTAAATCATGTTTCTAGCATCATATAAGTCTCTCGCCGCTACTCTGCTAAGCAATGCATTGATTTTACTTCCGTAAATCTCTATTGGCGCAAGCGTTTTAACCCTGTACTCACTTGAAAAATGTTCGGTGATGATTGGCCTTTCTTCTACCAATAATATGTGAGCGCGCAGAGAATAGTTGACCTCGATCTTGATATTATCTCTATTTCCACTTGCTCCTATATAGTCATACACCCATGAGTCCAAGCTATGAGGATTCTTCGTTTTTACATTTTTAGTATAACCCTGGGACAGCATATAGCGATCAATAGTGCTGTTTATTAACTCGCGATGCTTCAGCATTTCTTCTCTGCTATTATTGATCAAGTAGTCCATATCAATATCTACAGAAAGTCGAGGTAAATTGAAAATCGTAAGATTAATCGCTGTGCCACCTTTTAGAGCAAGGCTTTCTTTAAGAATCGGATTTGTATTCAGATACTCCAGTATATCTGCCAGCCTTGTTACTTTCTCAAGAGTGTCCCGAACAAAACCCAGTTCTTCCGCTTTCTTACCAAGATAAATAATGTCGTAACTAGACAAGTATATCACCACCCTGCTCTGTTACTTTGAAAAGTCCTTCCGGCACCATTAGCTCCCATTGACTGTTATAAGTGCTTCGCTCATTAGAATCATTTAATAAATACCGCCTGCTCTTTCCGATTTTTTCTTTGCAGCTATCGATAAAATCGTTTGATACCTGCATTTCTTTTTGATAATGCTGCAGGAGATATCCTACCCTTTGATAGAGCCCTTGAGTGTTATAAGCCTTTAAATACCGAAACAGCTTTGCCTCATCTAGATAGTGGATTCCTTCAAGACAATTCAGAAGTTCCTCGAGCCCACCTATTTTATTATAGTCACGGATGCTGTCGATAACGGTTCTTTCCAAGTCTGTAATCTGAACACCTGTTGTATTTTTTGCTTCTACTATCCCATCTTGCATTCTTGATGCAACGTATTTATAAGTCACATGATCATACTCAAAAGGATTAAATTTTGTCTCTGAAGAAACATAAACTTCGTAGAATACTTGATTTGCAAGGCCATAATATTCAAAAGCACTATGGTGAGATATATAGGCAGTGTCCGTTACAGCACAGGCGATTTGATACCGTGTGGCTACGATTTGACCGGTTACCGGATTTACTACAGAGTATATATTCTTCCGAACCTTTTTGATCAAGCCCTTTTTCATCAACCGATTTAGTTGTGAGTATGCAGTTTTGGAATTACCAGTTAACTTCTCCACCTCATCGATTGTAAAAACCGGATATTTTGCCAGTTGATTATAGACATCCACTTTTCTCACCTCTTTTTATATTTGGCATTTTATTCTCTATATTTAAGGAATATCATTCCAATACTAAAATCCATAGCATGTATTATTTTTAATAATAGCATGTTATTCTTCATATGTAAAGAAAATCGTGCAATTCTTAAAACATGCTCATCTCTATAATCTCCAAATTATCAAACTCTTAAACACAAAAGAAAACAGTACAAAAAAGCGGTATCTATTTCTATAACATTTCTTCAACTGTACCTATCAGTTCGTTTGCAATATTGATGCTGTCCAACCTCATTATGCTTTCCTCAGCACTGTCAAAACTCAGAAAATTAATGCTTCCATACCAAACAATCCTCTGATCGATTACCGCAAACTTCTGATGTATATTGGATCTGAAAATTAGGTTTGCTCCTGTTATTCGTATGGAATTAACCATATCTAAAACTGCAGGCCTGTCCTTCTCTTTATAATCCCCCTCAGGCCTTGTGATTATTGTGAGCTTTGCCCCATTATTAATTCCTGAAGACAGGATATTTAGCATATGGGAAAGACGTTTTTTTGTCATATAAGGGCTGACAATAACCATCTCTGATTTTGCTGAAGAAACATCGTTCCTAAATACTGTCATGAAATTATGATTATCAAAAATTGCATTCGTAGCTTCAAACGGCTTACTATCACTTTTGGCCGAATATCCTATTGAAGCATATCCTTTTATTCTCTTATGATACATTCTCTCAAGCACGCCAACATGAACATCCACATAATCGTAAATCTGAACTTCACTTTTGTTTTTATATAATCTGTGAAGCCTCCCGGCATATTGCTGCACTGTTCCTTTCCATGCAACAGGCATTGCCAGAAACAATGTATCCAGCCTTGGCTCGTCAAAGCCTTCTCCAACAAATCGTCCTGTTGCAACAATAACAATATTTTCATCCGGGGAAATATTTGAAAGTGCTAGAAGCTTAGTTTTTCTTTCCTTAGCCGACATTCCTCCTGTTAATTCAATAATATTAGGAATGGTTTTTGATAATTCTCTGGCTATTAACTCAACATGGGCTGTCCGCTCAGTCAGTATAATGGGATTCCGACCTTCGTGTACACACTTAATTACATCGTCAATAATCAGCTGATTGCGCAACTGGCTGGTACTAATTTGAGAATAGATTTCGCCAATAGACCAATCTTTTTCATTTTGACTTACAGGTTTTCTAAATGGTGTAAAACGCGGAATAATATAGTGTTCAAAAGGTCTTTTTTCAGCTTGGTCTTTTGCATCGACCTTATATCGAATCGGACCGCAATGCAAGAATATTATGGGATGATGTCCATCCTGCCTAACCGGAGTTGCGGTCAGACCATATACATATTTTGCCGAAACATTTTTTAGGATTTGCTCAAAACTGAATGCAGGAACATGATGACATTCATCAACAATAACCATGCCATAATCCCGGACAACATCCTTTACTTCGTCGCCTTTTACTAATGACTGCATAACAGCAATATCGATAATCCCGCTCAAATCTTTCTTCCCTCCACCAAGCTGTCCTATAATACTACGAGCCTTTTTCCTCCCTCTTTTTTTCACGGGGTCAGCAGGCAACTCTTCATCTATTGTCAGGAATTGGCTTAACCGCTCTTTCCATTGATCCAATAACTGTTGTGTATGAACAAGCACAAGTGTGTTGGTTTTTCTTTCGGATATAAGTTTCGCTCCTATTACAGTCTTCCCGAAAGCGGTGGTTGCGGACAAGACGCCATTATCATGAGCTAGGATTTGAACTGCCGCATCTGCTTGCTCATCACGTAGCTGACCATTAAATTGAACCTTGATTGATTTACCTGAAAAGGTTTCATCAGCCCACTCTATATTAGCTTTCATTATGTTAGCCAGGTTTATCAAATCAGGTTCACATCCCCTGGGAAGGCATAAGTAATCCGGTGTTTCATCAGATAATGAAATGATTCTGGACTTATCAAACGTTGGCAATCTCATTGCCTGTGCCTTATAAAAATCTGGATTGCGGAAGGCTGCCAAACGTTTTATAATGTTTAAAGCTCTATTTGAGAATCCATCTTTTTCAACATATAGCATGTTAGCTTTTGTTATATGAATGGTGTTAGGAATATCGTTCTTACTTAAGTGATTGTCTACCCTCTGCTTTTCCCATGGCTTTATTTCCTCATTTTCAATTTGTCTTAAATCCCCTAGTTCGTTGTTAATGCCAAGTTGGGAAATATACCTTTCTATATCCTCTTCTTCTAATCTTCTAATAGTGCTTAAAAAGTTCCACTGGTCTTTGTAGGGTTGAAATTTCTCATCAATGAATACGCTATTGTGCAGTAGCTTGTAAAGGTAATGCTATCAAATTACCGAATCCGCCCTTGGGAAGTGTGTCCTGATTAGGAAACAGCCTATCATATGAGCTAAATTTGATTTCATGTCTTTTAGACATTGCATGTGTTAAAAGCAATGTACCGAATTTCCTGACTGTTGCTGCACTGATCTGCTCCTTAAAGAAGAACCACACATGTGCCCCATTTCCGGATTGTGACCGTTCTATTGCAAATGGTATATCCATTGTGTTGCAGATATCTCTCAATACACTTACATCCTTCTGCCAGCCTTCGTCATCAAAGTCCATTGCAAGGAAGTAACAGGTCTCATCTAGCAGCATAGGATAAATACCAAGTACTGTCTTCCCCCTCAGATGACTGTCTATCGCAGCAAAATCAAGAACTGCATAATTTCTATTTTCACAGTCAGAACACTTTATTTTTGGCTTGCTGCAGATTCTATTTACCCACTCATTCAAGCAGACTGGCGAGTACCCGGATTTACCAATTTTGTTCTGCCATCTTTTCGCATAAACATCATCTCTACCTCTGAATAAGGACATAAAAAGATTGATTTTATCCTGCGGTGAACTGCTGCTGGTCACTTGTTCATGGCCTTTAAATTGGTCTGATGAGTCTTGCTCTACTTGCACTTCAGAAGTCTGACTAATGAATAAAGGCAAAGTCAATCCAAGCTGGGTTTTGAAATTTATATTTTCAATCTTCAGCTTTTCATTTTCTTCTAGTAGCTTTATGTATTTTTCATAGAGTTCTTCATAATCCATTATTTGCTGCTCCTTGCGTAATGTATCCCTATGCAAATTGGTAAATATGTCACTGAGCTTGTCTCTATTTCATTTGCAGGTTATGTCATCTTTTTTGTCGTTTCAAGGGTCACCTTATTATCAAGCAAGGCTAAAACGCTCAAACGCCTTGCATCACAACGGTTTCAGGCACGTTCGATTTTCACAACGGCCTCACAATG